>JAHIMR010000127.1 GCA_018896525.1 Actinomycetota bacterium | reverse complement strand
TCGGCCATCTTCTCTCTCGCGAACTTGAAATCTCCCATGCGTCACCCACCTACATTATGTACTCTTCGGGGTCCTGCGGATTATAGCTGGCAAGAAGCGGCTCCGCCTCCGGGTCCACTCCCGGCTCGTAGTCGAACATCTCTTTGATGTCCCGGGTCATCCTGCGGTTAAGTGTCATCAACGGTATGTCCACCGGGCACACACGCTCGCATTCCATGCACTCGATGCAGCGTCCCGTCAGGTGCCACGCCCGCTGGAGGTGGTAGGCGGTGTTTTCGCTGATGTCGGTGGAGCGGCGGGTCCACTGCGGCTTGAGGTTGGTAACGATGCACTCCACGCAGTAGCACATGGGGCACACGTTGCGGCAGGAGTAGCAACGGACGCACTTGGAGAACTGCTCGTCGAAGAACGCCCACTTGTCTTCCTGGGATTGCTTCTCGAACCGGGCAACGTCGGAGAAGTCGTCGTCGGCGAATTTCTCCACCTCGTCCGCCAGCAGTTCGTCCGAGATAACCGGGTTGGGATACCGGCAACGGAGGCACTTGTCCATCATCAGTTCCTTGCGGTCGACCTCCTTCTTCTCGCCGTCGACCTCGAGTATCAACTTGTCGCCCTCGCACTCCGCTGCCACCGGGGCCGATACGTCGCCGAACATCTCCCCGGCCTTGCGGCGGTCAATAACCCCACTGCAGGGGATGCCCAGCACGATAACATCGTCGCGGCCGTACGCCTTCTCGGCCAACTGCTGTACGATCGCCCTGGAGTCGCAACCTTTTGCCATGATTGCCGTCTTGCGGGTGTCGGGCTCCTCGCCACGGGGCACCGGCGGCTTCTCTTCCAGCGTAATAAACGATGCGAGGTTGTTTACACACGTCGCGTCGAAGAGAAGATCATCCACCCCGGAGGCGTCCTTGATGACCGCCGGAGCGGCCTCGAACCCGTAAGTTGGACGTTTCCAGCCGAGCAGGCGCCTTACGTCATCCCTCTCCAGTATCTCCCTGGCCTTTTCCTGGAGCTTTTTCGAGTCTACCAATTTAACTGCCTCCGTCTGAACTGGTCCATTGGCCCGGCGGCCTTCACCCTCTCTACCGTTTCCTCGACAACTTCCTTGTACTTGGCGCCCTCGGACGCGGAGACCCAGCTCATGTTGATGCGTCTCGGGTCAACGCCCGCGTGCTCGAGCAGCTTGTGCATGAGCATGAAACGGCGGCGGGCGAAGTAGTTGCCCTCGATATAGTGGCAGTCGCCGGGCCAGCAACCGGATATGAGCACCCCGTCGGCGCCTTGCTGAAGGGCGTTGACTATGAACAGGGGGTTCACCCGCGCGGAGCACATGACCCTGATCGCCTTCACGTTCGGCGGGTACTTCAGCCTCGATGTACCGGCAAGGTCCGCCCCGGCGTAAGAGCACCAGTTGCACAGGAACGCGACTATGTTGGGTTCGAATTCTTCACTCATCAGATCTTCACTCCTAATACGGCGATCTGGGGCAGTATCTGTTCGTCCCTGAACGACTTGGGCTGGATCGCACCAGACAGACAGGCGGCGGCGCAGCTACCACACCCCTTGCAGAGGGCCTCGTTCACCTCCGCGACACCGACGATGTTGCCCATACGGTTCTCCTCCACCAGTTCGATGGCGCCGAACGGACAGACATCGACGCAGAAACCGCAGCCACGGCACTCGTCCGGGCTGACGAACGCGACCTGCGCCTCAACCGCGACCCTGCCCGAGGCCAGCAGTATCAGCGCGCTCGACGCCGCGCCCTTGGCCTGGGCCACAGCGTCCGGTATGTCCTTGGGCCCCTGGCAGCAACCGGCCAGGAATATCCCGGCTGACGCGGTGTCAACGGGGCGCAGCTTGGGATGGGCCTCCAGGTAGAAACCATCAGCCGACTGGGAAAGCTTGAAGATGTCGATAATCTCCCTGTTGTCCCTTCGGGGCTCCAGGCCGACACCCAGCACCACCAGGTCCGCCTCGCTTTCCAGCGGGGTACTTGTGAGGGTGTCCTCCACCTTGATTATCATCGTGTGGTCGTCGTCGCCCTTGCGGTATATCTCCGAGGGGTTGCCACGGATGTAGCGAACGCCCTCCCGCCGCACACGGTCGTAGAACTCCTCAAACCCCTTGCCGAACGCCCGCACGTCCATGTAGAAGACGTTGATCTCCGCGTCGGGGAGCTTCTCCCTTATCAGGTGGGCCTGCTTCGCGAGGTACATGCAGCACACCCGGGAGCAGTACTCGTTTCCCACCGATTCGTCGCGGGAGCCCACGCAGTGTATGAACGCGACCTTCTTCGGCTCCCAGCCGCCTTCGCCTTTCTTGTCGCGCCCAAGGAGTATGTGCCCCTCGGTGGGGCCGGAGGCGGATACAAGGCGCTCGAATTCGAGCCCGGTTATCACGTTGTCGTTGTCCCCGTACCCGTACTCCGGTTTACGCTTCGCGTCGAAGATGTCGTATCCGGTGGCTACGATGATGGTCCCTGCGTCAACCTCGACGACCTCGTCTTCCTGCTCGAAGTCCACGGCGTCGGCCGCGCATGCCGCCGCGCAGGCCGGGCCTTCCTTGCCGCACTTGCCCTTGGTAAGCTGCAGGCAACGCTCCGGGTCGACGGTGTATATCGCCGGGACCGCCTGGGGGAACGGGAGGTAGATCGCCGACCGATTTCCGATTCCCTCCTCGAACTCGGAGGGGATACGGTTCGCCAGCCGGCAGCTCTCGGCGCAGAGGTTACAGCCGGTGCACTTGTCGGCATCGACGTAGCGCGCCTTCTTGCGTATCGCGGCCTTGAAGTTTCCCACGAAGCCCTCGACGTTCTCAAGTTGCGAGTAAGTCATGAGCTCGATGTTCGGGTGATTGCCCACGTCGACCATCTTGGGGGTGAGGATACACGCCGAGCAGTCCAATGTGGGGAACGTCTTGTCCAGCTGTGCCATGTGCCCCCCCACCGATGGGTCCTTGTCCACCAGGTACACCCTGAACCCCGCGTCGGCTATGTCCAGGGCGGCCTGTATGCCCGCGATGCCCGCTCCTATGATGAGGCACGCCGGCGTTACATCTACTTCCTTCTGCTCGAGGGCCTCGAGTAGCGAAACCTTCGCCACCGCGGCATCGACCAACTTCTTCGCCTTGTCGGTCGCCAGGTCATGATCCTCAGTGACCCACGAGTCCTGCTCGCGGATGTTGGCCATCTCCAGGTAATACGGGTTGAGCCCGGCGTCATCAAGCGCGCCACGAAATGTGAGTTCGTGCATGCGTGGCGAGCAGGAGGCCACGATCACGCGGTTGAGGCCCTTCTCCTCGATGTCCTTCCGTATCATCGCCTGGCCCGGGTCGGAGCACATGTACGAGTAGTCGCGTGCCAGCTCGACGCCGGGAAGCCCGGAGGCGTGCTCCGCCACCGCCTTCACATCGACCACTCCCGCTATGTTTGTCCCGCAGTGACAGACATAGACGCCTATCCTGGGTCTGTCATTACTCATCTACAGGGTCCTCCCTTAGTGGCGCCTAGCCCTTCATCTCCTTGATCTTCTCAGTCAGGGCCGGAACCACCTTGAGCAGGTCGTCCACTATCCCGTAGTCGGCGTACTGGAATATCGGGGCGTCGGGGTCCTTGTTAATGGCCACCACGACGTCCGCTCCCTTTATGCCGGTCACGTGCTGGAATGCCCCGCTGATGCCTACCGCCAGGTAAAGCTTCGGGCTCACGGTCTTGCCCGATATACCGACCTGCCTGTCGGTGGGAAGCCATCCGGCGTCCACAACCGCGCGGCTGGCCGAGAGGTCCGCGCCCATCGCCTCGGCAAGCTCTTCCATTATGGGCATGTTCTTTTCATCACGGATACCGCGGCCGACCGATACCAGCATCGTCGACTGGGTGATGTCCACCTCTCCGATCGCGGCCTCGACGTACTCCAGGAACTTGCGCACGGTGACCTCGGTAGTCACCGGGTTGTCTATCTTCTGTATTTCCCCCGACTTGCCGCCTTCCCCGGCGGGGGTCGAGGCCTCCCGGATCGCCAGCACGTAGACGTCGGCGTCCTTGAACTCGATTCGGCCGTCTATCTTGCCGCCGTAGTACTGTCGGGTGGCGACGGGCTTGTCACCCTCGAGTGTCACCGACACCACGTCGGAGGTGTACGGCACGTCCAGCTCAACCGCGAGGGAGGGGGCCAGGTCCACGCCCTGCCCGGTGTTCCCGATAAGGACCAGGTGGGGCTTCTCCGCCTTTATGAGCTCGACCAGCGCCTGCTGGTAGGCGGCCGAGTTATAGTCCTTGTACATCGGGTCGTCAACCACCAGCACCCTGTCGGCGAAGGAGGCGCACTTGCCCGCGTACTCATCAATACCGCTTCCCAGGAGGACGGCGGTGACCTTGCCCCCGGACTGCTCCGCGAGCTGCCCGGCGAGCGTCAGAATCTCCAGGGTGACCTCGCGCAACTCACCCTCTCTGTGTTCCGCCAGTACAAATATGTCGTGCATCTATACCAGCCCCTTTTCCTTCAATATACCTGAGAGCTTTACGGACGTCTCGGCGGCGTCGCCCTCCAGTATCTCGGCCAGTTCGCCGACCACGGGAACCGAATACTCGACCATGACAGCGGTCGAGCCGGCCTCGCCCACCTGGTCTTCGGAAAGCCCCGTGGCCTCCAGGTCCATGACCTTGATCTCTTTCTTGGACGCGGCGCGGATGCCCTTGAACGACGCGTAACGCGGCTCGTTGATGCCGGTCTGGATAGTCAGCACGCAAGGTGTTTCTATCTCCAGCATCTCCAGCAGGCCTCCCTCGAGCTCACGGCCGACCTTCAGCTTGTTATCGCCGATGACCTCCACGCTTTTCACCATGGCGGCGTGGGGCAGGTCCAGCATCTGGGCCAGCGTTACCCCTACCGCGCTGTAGCCGTCATCGGAGGCGATGCAGCCGGTCATGACGATGTCGAACTCCAGGTCTCCGATCGCCGATGCCAGCAGGCGCGCGGTGGCGGTGATGTCCGAGAAGGCGAACCTCTCGTCATCCAGCCTTATCGCCTGGTCGCCGCCCTTGGCCAGGGCCATCCTGACCACCTGGTTGGCGGCCTCCGGGCCGATGTTAACCACGGTCACCTCGCCCTCGTGCTTCTCCTTGAGCAGGATTGCCTCTTCCACCGCGTAGTTGTCGGCGTCGTTGATAACGAAGCTGAACTTGCTCTCGTCAACGCCTTTTCCACTGGAGTCGATGTGGACTTCCACGTCGGGATCGGAAGTGTCGGGCACCTGCTTTACGCAGACAACAACATTCATTCCCAGTTCACCTTACCTCTCGTCTGTTCCGATACTTCAGGTCTTCTCATAACCCGGGTCAGATCGATTCACCCAGGAGCTCCAGGATGTCCGCTACCCGCATCTCCTCGTCGAAGCCCTTGGCCTTCAGGGCGTCCTCCAGGGTCAGCAGGCAGAACGGGCAGGCGACCGCGACTATGTCGGCCCCCATCTCCTTCGCGTCCAGTATCCGTGTCTCAGAGAGCCGTTGCTCCTTCGACTCGGACTCCACCCACATCTTCCCCCCGCCACCCTCGCAGCAGAGGCTGATCTCGCGGGACTGGTTGAACTCCATGAGCTCGATTCCGGGGATCCGGCCGAGGATGTACCTCGGCTCGTCAAACACCTTGTTCTTTTTGCCCAGGTAGCACGGGTCGTGGTAGACGACCTTGGAGTCGATCTCACCGGTCAGCTCGAGCTTCCCTTCCCGGATGATCTCCGCCACCAGTTCCGTGTAATGCAGCACCGGTGTCTTGATGTTCTCGCACTCGTTCTTGAAAGTGTTGTAGCAGTGGGGGGAGAGGCATACTATCCTGCCTGAGTCGTAGGCGTCGAACAGTTCGGTATTGTCCTCATCCAGCATCTCGAAGAGGCCTTCCTCGCCCAGGCGCCTGACCTCGCTGCCGCAGTCAGTCTCTTCCTCGCCAATGAACCCGTAGTCGACCCCCGCTTTCTCCATCACCCGGACCAGGTTCCGGGCCAGGGGGATTATCCTGGGGTCGTAGCAGGCGGTGCAGCAGGTATGGATGAGGACATCGGCCTTCTCTCCCTTCTCCAGGATGCGCACCTTCTCCACTCCCTCGATGTCCTCCATCCAGTTGCAGCGCAGGGCCCGTGGCTTGCCCCAGGGGTTGCCGTTGTTGAAGACGCTCTCCAGGGCGGAGATGGCGGTCGGCTCGATGTTGCCTTCCTCGACCTGCATGCTGCGGAGACCCAGGAGCACCTCAAACGGGTCCAGCCCCTTGGGGCAGCGCAGCGCGCAGTTGTTGCAGGTGGTGCAGTCCCAGATCTCGTGTTTCTCGGAGAGTGCCTCCAGGCGGTCGTCGTCCACCGTTTCATACACGAAGAGGCGGACGTTGAGGTCGGTACGGACGGTTACGGGGCACCCCCCGGTGCACCTGCCGCACTGGATACAACCGAGGAGGTCGTACTTCTCCACGAAAGTCCCGTGTTCGATGTTCATCTTCACTCCAGTTTTTGCTATTGCACCCATATCGGCGCACCGCGCACGGCGTGCCACGGCCCATTTTTCTGTTTGGAGCCAAAGAATTCTATACATAATCCGGGTGTTATTTCAAACGAGAAGCTTGCAGCGGCAACATCCGTCAGTGGCGGTGTTTCAACATCCGCCCCGGGCCGTTGCATAGCATACGTCGGCTTGGGTAGGTGTTCTAATGACAACAGCCGGGGGATGGCGGGTGTTGTCTTGCGGTTTGCGCCAATGGTGCCTGGCACCATTGGCGCGTTTCCATGGCGTGGGAGGGATCTCGCCCTGGGGCTGTTGCATAGTGGGGCATGTTTCTATTGTAGCGCCGGCATCTTGCCGGCATCGGTTCCGCCTTTTGCTTGGAGAGGAAAGGGTCCCGCCCCTGGGCATGTGCATTGTGGGGCATGGATTCAAGCAAAGTTTTGAACGTCACATGCCCTGGGATCGCGTATCTTTGTCTGGCGTTGTCGCGTATAGGCCGGGGGTCAGGCCCGCTGTTGCATTGCGTACGTCCGCTTGAGGGGAGAAACGAACGACAACAGCCCGGGCCAGACCCCGTTTGGGTGGCGTGGGGTCAGGTCCCGAGTATCCCCCCCAGTACGCCGCCGGCTCCGCCGCTTCCGCCGCCGGGGGTCTGGAGGCTCGATTGTATAACCTCTTCGCTGGGCTGGACCACTACCCAGCCTTCTCCCTGGAACATGAGCTGGAACAGCTCGCCGTGCCGGGACCCCATCAGGCCGCCCAGGCTCTTCAGGTTGGCGTCCATGTGGATCGAGGGCTCGAGCCCCTGGTACCAGGCGACCGTCGCGTTGGGGTCGGTATAGGTGGGCTCGTTAGGTGTTACCCTGAGGGTCAGTGGGTCTCCCTTGCATATCAGCGCGACGTAGCCGGTTCCCTGAAGCTCTACCGTCCAGAGACCACCGGTCATCATCCCGCTTGCCCCCTTGAGCCTCTTGATGTCCCAGGAGATGCTGGGGGTAAAGGCCAGCAGGTTCATCGACTCCACCGCAAGGGCCTCGTTGTTCATGTAGAGCAGGATGATGTTGTTGGCGGCGTCGGCCAGGAAGAGGTCTCCCTGCCCGCTGACCGACATCAGGTTGAACTCCTCACCCGACACCTTCTTCTTTATCCACTTGCCGGCCCCGCCGCTCCCCTGGCGGGTGAACTGCATCTGCCCCTGGTAGGCGATCATCGCGCCCGCCTTGGTGAGCACCTGCCCGCCCGCGGCCGCCATGTTGACCTTCAGAAGCTTCTTGCTCTGGAGGACGAACGCGTCCTCCACCTCTACCTCTTTGCCCTCCTCGAGAAGCTGACTCAACTGTACGGCCCGTTCCACGATGGTCTCCTTTCCCTCGTCACTCTCCGCAGCCGGCCCTGTTTAGCCAGCCGATTATCACACTTCTTCCGCTTTCCCGACGCGTATGGTTACCTGGCTCCCCTTCTCGGCTTCGGTGCCTTTCACGGGGGACTGCCCAAGGACCCGCCCGACGTTGGCCGGGGTAGTCGACTCATAGGTGATCACCGGCTCGAAGCCGGCATCGATTATCGTCTGCCTGGCGTCGCTCTCCAGGTCGCCGATGACGTCCGGCACCGTAGCGGTATCCGGCTTGGTGGCGACCTCTATCGTTACCGCGGACCCCTTGGGGACCTGGCTTCCCCCCTCGGGACTCTGGCTCAGCACCGTGCCCGCCGTCTCGGTGGAAGAAGGGCTTTCCTCGGCATTGACCTGAAAGCCCGCGCTCTCGAGCCGTTGAGTGGCGTTGGACTGGTCAAGGCCGACGACCTCCGGTACGGTTACCAGTTCCGGCCCCTTGCTCACCACGATACTGACCGAGGAGCCCTTGGAAACCTGGGTATCGGCAGAGGGGGACTGTGAGATTACGATGCCTTTCTCAGCGCCCTGGCTGTACTGCTGGCTTACCCCTTGAAGCTCCAGGCCCACGGATTTTAGCGCTGCTTCCGCTTCGCTCTGGCTGATGCCCGAAAGGTTGGGGACCGCTACGGCGGCCTCGGTCACTACGACGTTAACGGTTTCGCCCTTGGAGATGCTAATGCCTTTCTGGGGATCCTGGCTGATCACCACGCCTTCCGGCTTGTCGACGTCGATTACCGTCTTGGAGATCTTCATCTTGAGCCCCTTTTCACTCAAGATGGTAGTGGCGTTATCGACGGTCTCTCCCACGACGTTAGGGACGCTGATGCCGCCGGACCCGCCGACGATGGCCCACACACCGGCACCTATTCCCAGCAACAGCAAGACGATGATGATGATCCACAGCCATGTCAGGGAGCGCTTTGGGGCTCCGCCCAAGGGGTACGCCCGGGTCGCTCCCGCTTGATCGAGGGGCAGCACCGGCGTGGCGTATACCGGGAATCCCTCCAGGCCCCGTTCCAGGTCCGCCTGCATCTCCACCACGTTCTGGTAGCGGTTCTCCGGGTTCTTGGAGAGGGCCTTCATGACCACCGCCTCGAGTTCGGGCGATACGTCGGGGTTGACCATGGAGGGAGGCAGCGGGTCTTCCCTGACGTGCTTGTAGGCGATGGATACCGGGGTGTCCCCGTCGAAAGGCGGTTTCCCGGTCAGCATCTCGTAGAGCACTACACCGAGCGAGTACAGGTCCGAGCGCTGGTCCGCGGTCTGTCCCTGCGCCTGCTCGGGGCTTATGTACTGCGCGGTCCCCATTATCGTCCCGGTCTGGGTCATCGCGGTGCCGCCGGCCGACCGGGCTATCCCGAAATCCATGACCTTGACCTGGTTGTCGCTGGTGATAAAGATGTTCTGCGGCTTGATGTCCCTGTGGATAATGCCCTGGGCGTGGGCGGCCTCCAGCGCCGCGCAGATATTCAGGGTTATCTCCACCGCCCTCTCGGGGAGCAGGGGCCCGCCTGACAGTATGACGTCCTTGAGGTCGTGCCCTTCCACGTACTCCATGACCAGGTAGTACGTATCGCCCTCGATGCCCCAGTCATACACGTTTACCACGTTAGGCTGGTTGAGATTGCCGGCGGACTGGGCCTCCTGGCGGAACCTTTGAATGAAGACGGGGTCCTTCGCGTACTGGGCATGCAGGACCTTAACCGCGACGGTGCGCCCCAGCAGGTTGTCGCGGGCCCGGAAGACGTCCGCCATGCCGCCGGTCCCGATCAGCTCCTCGATCTCGTAACGACCGTTAAGAGTGGTGCCTATCACTGGTAACCTCGCCTTTCAACGAACGATTTCGCTTATTATACCTCAACGATTCCCCGATCTGCTCAGGAACACACAGTATCCTTACGGTCCTGCTATTCGGACCTGGCCGCTGCGTACTGGTAGAAGGGGGTGACAAGCAGAGCAGGCGCGCCCTCCCCCTCGGGGGAGGGGATGAGAGTAACTGGATACTTTACAAATCCAGGACGCCATATGGCATAGCTTAACAATGAGGCAGGAAGTGGCAAAGCGTGGAGTTTATGGTGTCGGAGGGGCGACGCCGTTTATTACACACGGCTGGAGGAGTGGATAAACGCGCGTTAATTCGAATTAAAGCCCAGCATTCTTTCGACCGGGAGCAGAGCTCTTACCCGCACATCCTCCGGGACCATGACTCGCGGCTCGAGGTTCTCGAGAGCCAACAGCACCTTCGGGAGCGTAATGAGCTTCATGTTCGGACAGAGCGGTTTGTTGCCGGTTGGGTAGAACAATTTGCCAGGAACAGCGCGCTTCAGCGGGTAGATCATCCCTGCCTCTGTTGCGACAACGAACTCGTCGGCGCTCGATTCGTTGGCGGCGGCGACCATCCCGGAAGTGCTTCTAACGTGGTCGGCTATCGACAGCACCTCTTCGGTGCATTCAGGATGTGCAATTATCTCGGCGCCGGGGTGGTTTTCGAGCACCTCCATGACATCCTTTACGGCGATATCCTGGTGGACGTGGCAGTACCCGTCCCAGGGTATTATTCTCTTTTCGGGCACGTATTTCGCCACGTAGGCGGCCAGGTTCCTGTCCGGGAGAAACAGGATCTCCTCCCCCTCGACCTCCCGGGTTACGCGCACCGCATTAGATGATGTACAGCAGTAGTCGCTCTCCGCCTTCACTGCCGCAGTGGTGTTGACGTAGGAAACGACAACAGCATTTGGATGCAATTCCTTCGCCCGCCTTACAGCCTCAACGGGGGCCATGTCAGCCATCGGGCAACCCGCTCGGATTTCAGGTAGAAGCACGATCCTGTCAGGGTTCAATATGGCCGCGGTTTCCGCCATGAAGTGCACTCCGCAGAAGACTATGACGTCCATATCCGTTTCCGAGGCCTTCAGGGCGAGGCCCAGCGAGTCCCCTACGAAATCACCGATATCCTGTATCTCCGGCCGCTGGTAGTTGTGAACGAGTATTACAGCGTCCTTTTTCCTCTTCTCTTCAAGAATCAACTCCACAAGCGCATCGTCATCAAGCAGGCTGTTTTCAAGGACGCGGTCTTGAGCTCCCTGCGCCGAATGTCCGACGGGGTCCTCTTTCACATTACCCCGCCTGTCAAGGTAGTCGTGGATTGCCCTGCGCAGGGCGTCCGCCCCGAGGTTCGAGCAGTGCATCTTCTCACTGGGCAGACCCCCAAGGCGCTCGTCGACATCCTCCCTGGTAATCCGCAGAGCCTCTTCTACGTCCTTCCCCAGCGCCATCTCGCCTACCATGCTGGATACCGCGATTGCAGCGCCACAACCGAAGGTCTTGAACTTGATTTCGCTCAATCGGCCCTTGTCTACCCTGATGTAGAAGGTCATCATGTCGCCGCATACGGGGTTGCCCACCTCGCCCACCCCGTCAGCTTTCTCGATCACTCCAACGTTGCGCGGATTCATGAAGTGCTCCATGACTGTATCGCTATACTGTGCTATGTCTTCCAACCTCCTCGGTGTACACGTCTCCGGGATATCGTTCCTTCAGCGACTCTCCCTGTCTCAAACGCTCTGGCGCTCGATGGTCTGCATTTCTTCCAAGCGCATTTTCAAATCCTCAAGCGTCTTCTTCTCGAGCACGGTACGCATAGCCGTCGTCATCTCGTCCCAGAGCTCTCGGGTTACGCAGTCCTCGACGCGGTCGCACACGGAGGGATCCCTCAAACACTCGATGAGCATGAGCCGGCCCTCGAGTACCTCAAATATCTCGTCCAACCGAATCTCATTGGCCGGACGGCTGAGGCGATATCCGCCACCCACTCCTCGCTCCGCTATTAAAAGACCGCCGTTCTTGAGCTGGGACATCATGTGCTCGAGGTACCTCTTTGATATCGCCTGGCGTTCGGCAATATCTTTGAGTAGAACCAGCTTATCGCCTCCGTTGGCCGCGATGTCCAGCATCGCCCTCATCCCGTACCGCGCTCTAGTCGAAAACTTCAACTTACCCTCCAGTCGATCGTTCTTGTCACGATTCTGAATCGGTTCCAGGAATGGCCGTTTCCCACCAGTCCGGGCGTCTCACATAAGATCTCCTTCGTAGTCTAAGTGCCTCATTCCATAAATACGGTTACGTACCGAGAGCGTCGAAGCGCCGCTCCGGCAAGGCGCGCGACCGAGGCGTACTCCTGTAGTACGCCGAGGGAGCGGAACGCAGCCGGAGTGGATGCAGCGGCGCTCGAATGCCAGCGTATTTATGGAACGAGGCACTAAGACCCGATATAGCGGGAATACAGCGTCCTCGCGATCTTTGTATCGTCGGTCCCCTTTATGATGGCCCGGCCGTCGGGGAAGACTGTCATCTCGTAGCCATCGATGGAGAAGACGAGTAAATACCCGTTGTTATCCACACGACCCAGCCTGGCAAGTGATGCGGTGAGCCCTTCGAAGTCGAGCGCCATCTCATGCGCGGGAGATATCTGTACGGCGTTTCTCCCGCATAGTGATGTAGACCAGGAAACCGTCTCCTTTTTCAAGAAGGAGTACTCGCCACTGACACACGCGGGGCAGTCGGTGACGCGGTCGACCACGAACCTCTCGAACTCGTTCTCCCATACATCCACAAAGGTGAGGGTACTGTCCGGCACGTGGCTACCAGTCAGCATCTGGATAGCATGGGTGCTCTGTATGTCGGCGATGATACCGGTCACGGTATTCATCACTCCCAGGACATCGCAGCCCTGTAAGGGCTCAGCCAGCGGCTCAGGTACCAGGCAACGGTAACAGGCCGTCACCCCGGGGATAATCGGCATCTCCTGTCCGCACGAGCCGACAGCCGCTCCGTGTATCCAGGGAATGCCCTCCTTGAGGCATGTGTCGTTTATAAGGAAGCGGGTCTCCAGGTTATCGGTGGCGTCCATTACGATGTCACAACCGGCCAAGACCCGTTCGACGTTCCCCGGAGTTATATCGCATACTACAGGTTCGATGGCTATCTCGCTGTTCACGGTCTTCAGGACCGACCCGGCCGCGACCGCCTTCGGCAGGCGCAGGCTCGCGTGCTCTTCTGTAAACAGCGCCTGTCTCTGCAGGTTGTCAAGCTCGACGAAATCCCTGTCGACGATCCTGATGGTGCCGACGCCGGCCCTGACCAGCCTGTCCGCAATCACTGTTCCAAGCGCGCCGCACCCGATGATAACGACCAAGGAGCCGCCCAGCTTCTTCTGGCCTTCTCTACCGATTGGCTCGAAGAGCACCTGCCTGGAGTAACGACCGGATACCACATCATCATTGGTCATCAGTCGTCCTCCTGACCACTCCGCCGCCGATTACCGCATCCCCGTTGTAAAGCACCACTGATTGACCGGGAGCCGTGGGTTCCCGCGGAGAGTGGAACTCCACGAAGGCCCGATCGCCGTCGAGGGGTGACAATGTCGCGTTCACCTCGGGTTTTCTGTACCTCGTCCTGGCTAGGGCCCCGATTGGCTCCTCGGGCTTTGCGACCGCGACGTAGTTCATCCTTTCCAGCAATATGCGCTTCTGCCGTCGGAGTCTTCCCGCGGCCGCCACTGTTATGGAGTTCGCGTGTGCGTCTATGTCCACTACGTACATCGGCTCCGAGGAAGAAACGCCCAGGCCACGGCGCTGACCTATGGTGTAGTGCGAAAGTCCCCTGTGGCTGCCTATCACAGCCCCTGACTCGTCGAGTATGGGACCGGGCCTGATCCTCGAACCAGCATGCTTGCTTATATATGAAGAGTAATCGCCATCTTCGACGAAACAGATATCCTGGCTTTCGGGCTTATCGTGGACTCTGAGGCCGAGCCGAGCCGCCAGTTCACGCGTTTCTCTCTTGCTCATCTCCCCTACCGGAAACAGCGTCTGGCTGAGCTGCTCCTGCGACAGCGAATAGAGGAAGTACGACTGGTCCTTCGAGTCATCGGTACCCTTCCGTAGCAGATACCTCCCGGTCCCTTCCCGTGATACCCGGGCGTAGTGGCCGGTCGCCAGGTACTCTGCCCTAATCCCCTTTGCCACGCGGAGCAGCTCCTCGAACTTGATCACTTCATTGCAGGGGATGCACGGATTGGGCGTTTCACCGTTCAGATACGAGGAGATGAAATACTCGATGACGGTGGTCCGGAACACGTCCTTGAAATCGAGGACGTAGAAAGGAATATCCAGTTTCTCCGCCACGCGCCTTGCGTCCCCCATGGCATCGATACCGCAACAGGAGTTCGCCGCCCCGGTTGTTTTATTCGAATCAACGAGCTTGAGGCCGATCCCGACTACCTCGCTGCCAGCCTCCTTCAATACTGCCGCAGCTACCGAGGAATCGACACCGCCCGACATCGCCACGACCACTCGATGAACCAAGAAGACACCGCTACCTTTCCATCTCGGACGCTGGCGGTTCGAGCTGTCTGGTATTTCCAACCGCTCGCTCGACCTTCTCCAGCCTGCGGTCAATATCTTCGAACACCTCCATCAGTGGGTCGGGTAGGTCCCCGTGGTGGAGGTTTATCCGGGAGAGTGTCTCCCCGGAGCAGATTGTGAGCCGCCCGGGAACCCCCACCACGGTGCAGTTTGCGGGTACATCCTTGAGGACCACCGCGCCCGCGCCTACCTTGGAGTTGTCGCCGACCGTGATAGGCCCCAGGACACTCGCGCCGGCAGCAATTACGACGTTGTTCCCAATGGTAGGATGACGCTTGCCTTTCTCCTTGCCGGTGCCTCCGAGTGTCACGCCCTGATACATGGTCACGTTCTCACCTACCTCGGCGGTCTCGCCGATGACCACACCCATTCCATGGTCGATGAACAGGCCGCGCCCCAGTTTCGCACCCTGGTGAACCTCGATGCCCGTGACAGCGCGGGTGAACATCGAGATGAGCCTCGGAAGCAGTGGAACACCTTTTGCATCAAGGTAGTGCGCCAACCTATGCATCCATATCGCGTGCAACCCCGGGTAAGAGAGTGCTATCTCGAGTACGCCCTTAGCCGCAGGATCACGCTCCTTGATAACTCGGATGTCTTCTTTCAGTAATCCAGTAGCCTCGTTAACAAGGCTTATTATCCGATTCTTCTTTATAGACACCGGCCGTCTCCTTCATTACCTCATCGCACGCGCGTCTCCGAGGTCACGCAAACGACTCACTATCTCAGGAAGGACCTCCAGGACCCTTTCCACCTGCTCTTCCGTATTGTCGCGGCCAAGCGAGAAGCGTAGGCTCGCCTGCGCCAGCAGCGGCTCGACGCCCATGGCCAACAGGACGTGTGATGGTTCGGTCGCCCCCGACGAGCACGCGGACCCGGTGGAGACGGCTACCCCCATCAGGTCCAGGTTCAGCAGCATCGCCTCGCCGTCCACCCCGGCGAAGCTCATGTTGAGGATGTTGGGAAGGCAATCGTCCAGGGCTCCGTTGCGCTGAACGTGTTCGATGCGCTCCTGGATTCCACCTGTCAGCCTCTCCTTCAGCAGTTCGAGGTGCTTCCGGGAGGAAGGAAGCTCCTCGGTTGCAAGTTCGATAGCCCTGGCGAATGCCGCATCGCCGGGAACGTTCTCTGTTCCGGGCCGGAGGTTCCTTTCGTGATGACCACCGTAAACGAGCGGGTGGAGCATCGTCCCCTTTCTCACATACAGCCCTCCGATGCCCTTCGGTCCGTATATCTTGTGAGCGGACATGGACATGAGGTCAACTCCCAGCTCATCAACGTTGACTGGCACCTTGCCGACAGCCTGGACCGCATCGGTGTGGAATACCACGCCCTTCCGCCGGGCGATCCCGCCGATTTCGGCGATCGGCTGTATCGACCCGGTCTCGTTGTTCGCGAACATCACCGTGATGAGGATGGTCTCCGGCCTGATGGCCTCCATTACCCATTCGGGATGGACGAGGCATTCCATGTCCACCGGGAGGTAGGTGACCTCGAACCCTTCCTCTTCGAGCGCCTCGCAGCAGTTGAGGACGGCCGGGTGCTCTACAGCGGTGGTGATAATGTGGTTGCCCTTCTCCTTGAGCGCATAGGCCGTCCCCCTGATTGCCAGGTTGTCGCTCTCGGTCCCCCCGCTGGTGAAGATGATCTCTTCCGGTTCCGCGCCGATACAGGTCGCCACCCTCTCCCTTGACTCCTCCAGGACCCGCTTTGCGTCCTGCCCGAACGTATGTATGCTGGAAGCGTTCCCGAACGTACTCGAGAGCACCTCGTCCAGGGCTTCCTGTACCTCACGCCTCACGGGTGTCGTGGCGGCGTGGTCCAGGTAGATGCCTCTACACATTGCCCACTCCCTTGAACGTATGAGCGACTATCCGGTGGTATTCACAGAACTCCCTCTCGGAGCCCAGTTGGGATAACAGGAGGTCCTCCTGCCAGTGGGCGTTGAACAACCTGCACCCTCTTTCCTCGCAGAAAGGTTCCCCGGTCACGTAGTAGAAGATCGCCTGCGCCAGGTAACCCTTGAGCACCTCCGTGGTGCGGGGGTCGTTTGGTAAGAGCCACCTCCCCGAGGCATCGCCCATCGCGGGAGACTGGCCGAACCCCAACTGCCTGCCGATGTACTGTGACCTCGGCTTGGCGGGGGCTTCAACAAGGCCGGTGGTCGATACGATGCAGGGACTACCGAAGATGATGACCCTGGCGTGATACCGGGAGTCGTCTTCTTCGAACGTGCCGAACAGCTGGTTTGTTATCACCAACACCAGGGCGTCTGCATCGACGCCGGCGCGAGATAGAAGCCCATTGTAGGTGAGACACAGCTCGAACCCGTCGTACAAGACCCCGACCGGTCTCGGTGGCTCTCTTCTAAGCATTCGTCGTTCGTAGTCGGCGACCGGCTGCGGTTGTTTACTGGTTCTGGTTCTCGCGGTCGGTTCGGTGACTCGCGCGCCGGCAAGCATTTCAGCCAGCTCGTTCTCAACCTGATCTACATCCGGCGGCTCGCATTTCCCCAGGCAGTAACCGATGAAATCCCCTTGGCAGAGGACCTCGGTACCGCCGAGCAGTTCACGGCCATAGTCAGCCAGCGCTTCGATGTTTACAGCCGGAGACCCCGAGCTGTCGAAGATGTGCATTTCACAAGATGCCTGGTTCGCGTACAATCTACACCAGCCTCCATCCGTGGCAGTAGATGTTCATTTTCGAGCCCCTGGCGAAGCCCACGATGGTGATCCCAACCTTCTCGGCAACTTCCAGGGCCAGAGAGGTGGGGGCCGAGCGCGAGACCAGGATTGGCACGCCGAGCTTTCCCACCTTGAAAACTATCTCGGATGAGATCCTGCCGGTAGTCAGGATAACGCAGTCACCGGTGCTGACACCTTCTAGAAAGCACCTGCCCACGATCTTGTCCAGGGCGTTGTGCCTGCCGATGTCCTCGGCATGAAAAGTGATTGCTTCGGCGGTGCGGATAGCGCAGGAGTGGGTCCCACCGCTCTTCTTGAAGGTCGTTCCAGCTTTCTGAAGCTCCCGCATAATCTCGATCACGTGGTTGGAGGTTACCCTGTATTCCGAGCTAACCTTGCTCAAGCCAAGGCCGTCTACAGACCTGTACAGCGGGAGCGCATCAGCGCAGCCCGAGCCAACCAGGCGCCCGCCCTGGTACCCGTCCAGAAGGATAAATCGCTCGGGCACCTGAATTCTCACTACACTGCTCCTGAGGTTGTGCTGAATGCCAAGGATCTCAGACTCCCTGGAGAGGATACCTTCCGACAGCAGGTATCCGAGTGCGAGCGCCTCGAGGTCGCAGGGACTGCAGAGCAGGGTGGCCACCTCCGACTCGTTAAGCACGACCGTGAGGGGCACTTCAACGGCGACTACATCGCCGCGGCGGTTTCTGAGGCCCTTCCGGATGCCTTCGACCTCGACTCCCTTGAGCATGGTTGCGTCAGCCATACCGCTCCTATCCAGCGGCCAGGATGAGCTCCGCAGCGCGCCGACCCGACAGGAGCATGCCCCCGAAAGTCGGTCCCATCCTGGGCAGGCCAAACGCGGTGCTTACGGCCATTCCGGTTATTATCAGGCCAGGCCATATCTCGCAGGTGTGTTCCAGGATGAGGTCCTCGGACTGCTCGACCCACATGGCGTCGTGACCCGGCATTTCTACCACGCCTCGTTCAGCAAGCTTTGCGAGAACCATGGCGTCGTGGCCCGTAGCATCGACGACGACGTTCGCCTCAAGCGCAATGGGGTCGACACAGGTTATCTGCCTGGGGAGTGACTGCACCGGGGTCCAGTTGACAACCACCCCGCTGACCCGGTTTTCCTCGCGGATCACCAGGTCTTCGAAGACGGTCATGTTGAGCGTCTTGGCTCCTGCATCACAAGCCGCCGCTATCAGTTTGGAGCAGGCGTGCGGCCCGTCGGTGACGAAAAGTCCGGGGCTCGCTTCCTTAAACGGGATCCCGAGTTCGGAGAGCTCGTGCTGTGACGGAGCTCTAGCGGTGATCTTGTTCATCAGGTAACCACCGATCCAGAAGCCCCCGCCCAGGTAGTTATTACGCTCGATGATGACCACCCTGCGGCCTGCTTCGGCCAAGACGCGGCCGGCGGTGAGACCGCTCGGCCCCGCACCGACGATTACCACATCGCTCTCGACGAACTCCTCGAACGTTGCGGCGAACTCCGAGACGATCGCCCTTGATACGTCCTTTTCAGAGACCGGGGCGAAGATCTTTTCAGCGCTCATGTCTTTCCTTCCACCTTGTCCTCTTCGCTTACCCGGTGGTGCGGTATTCATCGGGCGTCTCAAAAAGCCACGTAGAGAGATACCTCTCACCGGTATCGGGTAGTACGACCACTATCAGCATCCCCTCGCTCTCGGGCCTCCTGGCAACCTGGACAGCAGCCCACGCCGCCGCCCCGGAGGATATTCCCGCGAGGATGCCCTCCTGCTTCGCGAGCTCCCTTGCCATCGCGCCCGCATCTTCCCCTTCAACCTTGACTATCTCGTCTATCAGATCTGTCTCTAACACGTCGGGAACGAAGCCGGCCCCTATCCCCTGGATCTTGTGCGGGCCGGGCTCGCCGCCAGAAAGAACGGGGGATTCTACAGGTTCGACCGCTATCGCCTTAAACTCCGGTTTCCTCGCTTTAATAACTCCGGCGACCCCTGTCAGGGTACCGCCGGTGCCTATGCCGCTCACGAGGATGTCCACACCGCCATCGGTGTCGTCCCATATCTCGAGCGCGGTGGTCTCCCTGTGTATCCCGGGGTTGGCGAGGTTCTCGAACTGCTGCGGGACGAAGCTGTTCGGGGTCTCGGCGGCAAGCTGCTCGGCCGCCGCTATCGCCCCTTTCATCCCCTTCGGCCCCGGGGTCAACACCAGCTCGGCCCCGAAGATGGAAAGCAGCTTCCGGCGCTCTACGCTCATCGTGTCCGGCATGGTCAAGACAAGCTTGTACCCCCGCGCGGCGCAGACGAATGCCAGGGAGATCCCGGTGTTACCGCTTGTCGGCTCGATTATGGTAGTCTCCGGGGTGATAAGTCCGGCTTTCTCTGCCTCGTCTATCATGCTGACGCCGATTCGGTCCTTAACGCTGGAAAGCGGGTTGAACGACTCCAGCTTTGCGTATACCTCCGCTTTGGCCCCCTCCGTTACCTTGCGAAGCCTAACCATCGGCGTATTCCCTACGGTCTCGGTTATGTCTTCAAACAGCCTGCCCATATCAACCTCCTGTATGTATTGGAAACCGCTCACCTGTAGATCAACCGACTGCTTGCTGTCCTCGTCGACTGATCAAAGGTCTTGCAATCGAGATCACCTTCAGTTAATGTCCAATAGTCTACCAAAACGATAGGAATTATATTATTAGGCCACCAGTGCCTTGTCAAGACCACGAATCAACCGTATGCCAACCAGGAGATAGAAACCGGTGAAAGTGGAAACTGCCGGAGACCTTGCACGACTCAGGGATATCCTGCATGGCATGGGAAGCGCTCTTCTGGCCTTCTCAGGCGGAGTCGACAGCACGCTGCTCCTCGCGGTTGGCCTGGAAACGCTCGGAGACATGCTCGTCGCAGTCACCGCCTGCTCCCCCTTGTACCCTGTGCACGTGGTCGCCAGGGCGCGCGAGCTCGCCGGCCGCCTCGGCGTCGAGCACATCGTAATAGAAACAGACGAGCTCTCCGATGACGCGTTTATGGCCAATTCCCCCGAGCGCTGCTACCTGTGCAAGCGGGAGCTGTACGGGCGCCTGTCCGAGATAGCGGAAAGCCGTCGAATCGCCTGCGTGATAGACGGCACCCAGGAAGATGATGAGGGCGACTATCGTCCCGGAATGCGCGCCGCCACCGAGTTCGGGGTGCGAAGTCCCCTCCTGGAGGCAGGCATTGGCAAAGAGCATGTCCGAGCGCTGTCACGCGACCTGGGGCTCGAAACGTGGAACCTTCCTGCAGGACCATGCCTGGCATCACGCATCCCCTACAACCGTAGCATTACTCCGGACAAGCTTTACGCGATAGAAGAGGGCGAGAAGCTCCTCGCCGAACTGGGCATTCGCGAAATGCGTGTTCGGTACACCGACAACCGTACAGCCCGCATCGAGGTGCCACCCTCGTCCATCCCGCTGCTCCTCGACGCAAGGGTACGCGAGCGGGTCGTGAAGGGCATGAAAGAGCTGGGCTTCCTCTATGTCGCCCTGGATCTCGAAGGATACAGAAGTGGATCAATGAACGTCGCCCTCGAGGCTCGAGAGCTTGTTGAAAAGGCCTATTTCTCTCGTCATTTTCTCATCATCTGACACGACAGCAATTCCGCTGTAACCGAGCCCGGGCGTTCCCTCTTCGGCTTTCGGCTCCTTACCAATTACGTCTTCCACTCCCGGGAAGAGCCTCGGAACGCCTTTTGCGAAATCGATCTTACTCTCTCCTGCTTCGATCAACGCTCCCACCTGTTTGACGGCTTGAGTCGATGCGGCCTTGCCCATGCTGCCGCCCTCCGCCATACCCGAGCTTATCTTGGCAAACCATATGAAAAGCAACGCGAAGACGATGATCATCACTATCGGTGCCACCTTCGACACCCAATTCTTTTTTCCCGGGCGGAACCGTCGCAGAAGAAGCGAGTTTGACACTACCGATATAGAGCTCAAGACCATCGCGATCCCGGCCAGTTCGGGCATGAGGACGATTCCCCACCCGGCGAATACCCTCGCCGCAATCGGGATCCCCATGATGTTGTAGAAGAGCGCGAAGAACATGTTCTGGCGGACTTTCCCGAACGTCTCGCTCGAGAGTTGCTTCGCCGTGACTACGTCGCGCAGGTCATCCTTGATGATTACTATGCCACCGGTCTCCATGGCGACGTCAGTGCCAGAGCCCATCGCTATGCCGAGGTCGGCCTGCGCCAGGGCCGGAGCGTCGTTTATCCCGTCGCCGACCATGGCGACCTTGTTACCGCTCTCCTGGAGCTTCTTCACCTCTCTAGCCTTGTCCTGTGGAAGTACTTCGGCCAGAACGTTGACAATTCCCAGCTCTTTCGCAATCGCGTTTGCGGTAAGCCGGTTGTCACCGGTGATCATGTATATGTCGATACCCATGTCCCGCAGCTTGGAGACCGCTTCACGCGATGTTTCCTTGACCGTGTCCGCGACAGCGATCGCTCCCAGGACCTTCTCGTCGGACGCGAGGATCATGACCGTCTTTCCCTGCTCTTCCAGCCTGGACACTGCTTGAATCTCCCCGTCCAGCTCCAGCCCGACGATGTCGGTGGCCAGCTTCCGGTTCCCGAAGTGATACTTCTTGCCCTTTATGACTCCCTGGACACCGTGCCCGGGAATCGCATTGAACTCATGCACGTCGTCCAGGTGGACCGATCCTCCGCCGACGTGGCTGTAGACCGCCTCAGCCAAAGGGTGTTCGGAGGATTTTTCGAGTGAGGCTGATATATGCAGGACTTCAACGTCGTTGGAACCGTCGAAAGCCAGAACGTCCGTGACCTGGGGTTCACCTTCAGTCAGCGTGCCGGTCTTATCGAAGACTATTGCCGATATTTTCTCGGCGGCTTCAAGCGGTTCGCCGCCCTTGACAAGTATTCCGTACTCCGCACCCTTGCCCGTACCTACCATGATCGCCGTGGGCGTAGCGAGCCCGAGGGCGCATGGGCATGCGATAACGATAACCGACGTGAAAGCCATCAGCGAGTACGTGAGGGAGGCGTTCAGCGTCAGAAACCAGACGAGAAAAGTCAGGACAGCGATGCCGAGAACCGCCGGCACGAAATACTTCGCAATCCTGTCGGCAAACCCCTGTATGGGAGCCTTGGACCCCTGGGCATCTTCTATCAACCGGATGATCTGAGCGAGCATCGTTTCCGAGCCCACGCGGGTGGCCTCGAACTCGAAGCTGCCGGTTTTATTGATGGTGACTCCTATCACCGTGTCACCGACGTTTTTCTCGACCGGCAGGCTCTCCCCCGTGACCATGGACTCGTCGACGGCTGACGAGCCCTTTTTGATAACGCCGTCCACGGGTATCTTCTCTCCGGGCCTAACGATGATGATGTCACCATGGGCGACCTCCTCGACGGGGACATCCGCGGTCTCGCCGTCCCTTATCACCCTGGCGGTCTTAGACTGAAGGCCCATGAGTTTCTTTATGGCATCCGAGGTCTTTCCCTTCGCGCGGGCCTCGAGCCATTTGCCGAGCAGCACGAACGTGATGAGAAACGCGGCGGTCTCGAAGTACATGCCGGGTACTTTCGCCCCCTCGAGACCGATAAGTGACTTGTTCGAGACGGCGAAGGATATATAGTTGATGAGGCTGTAGAAATAGGCGGTGGAGGTGCCGATGGCGATAAGGCTGTCCATGTTGAAGGTCTTCATACGGAGGCTTGACCACGCTCCCTTGTAGAAACCCGCGCCGGCAATAAACTGGACCGGCGTAGTCAGCACCAGGGACAGGATCCCGAAGTAGGGGGGCAGAGAATTCGCTCCCGGCAGCCATTTGACGAAGTCCAGAAGCATGAAATACAGCATCGGCAGGCTCAGGGTGAGACTGAAGAGGAACATGTTCCAGTAACCCTTGAGCTCTCTGGTTCGTTTGTTGGCCTCGTACTCGCTGTCGCGCTCATCGACCGACTCCGCCTTGAAGCCCGCTTTTCGCACTGCTTCGACGAGCCCGTCAATGCCGACTTCTCCCTCATCATATGTCACGTACGCCTTCTCAGCGGCGAAGTTAACGGAGGCCTGCTTTACGCCGGGGGTCTTGTTGAGCGAGCGCTCTATGATGGACGCGCAGGACGTACAGTGCATGCCGGACAGCAACAGGCCCGCCCTTTGTTCTCCACTCGGATTCGTGGAGCCGCCTTTCGCAACCCCTAAAAGCTCCGGCCCGCTTCCCTCGGCATCACGCGACTCTTCAGGGTGGACTTCGAGATGAACTTCAGGATTGCCCGAGTCGTTCTCCGCTACCGTTCCTCGGGACTCGAGGCACGCTTCCGGCTCTACCCCCCGCAGATCGCCTTCGGGCACTACCGTTTCCAGGAGTTGCCCTTGATGTTCTGCCCCTTCGTCACCTGTCTCCGCGACAATCTCCGCCCCGTAACCTTCAGCGGAGACCAGGTCGAGTATTGTTTGTCCGGTTGTCATCGAAAAGTCGGCGACGACCGTGCCCGTCCCACTTTCATAGTCGAATTCCGCCTTGCGAACGCCGTCGGCGGCGAGGAGGGCAGCCTCGATCAAGCGGGCGCATGAGTTGCAGTGCATGCCGCCAACCTTTAACTTCAACTCTCTTGCCATGTCGACCTCCCGGGGTATGGACCTATACCTATGGTGGGGGTATCCAACCTCAAAGTCAAGTATTCTGGTGGTGTTTACTCATTGTCCTTCTAGCGATAACAACTGAAGCTTGCGCTTGCGGGCCTCGATCCGTCATTAATTACAGAACTATTCCCGATTCTCATCGGAAGCCGGGTATCCGAGATCTATGATTGCTTCTTTCAAAGAGCCGATTGTGGTCCGTGCCGGGTCAAACTCGACCGTCGCAGTACTCGAAGTATAATCGACCACTATCGACTCTACGCTGTCTTCCTTCTCGAGGGAGAGCTCGATGAGCCTGGCGCAGCTCGTACAATGCATGCCACCGATTTTCATTGTTGCTCTTTCTGTCAAATCGTACACCTCCCTGAAAAGACCCCGCCAACGCCGTCATCCGCAGCAGGGGCACCCGTCCGGTTCTGGCAGGGTCGTCTCGTCGTATTCGAACTTCGTTTGGTCGGGGTTGTTCGGATCTACGACCTCGATCACGCCCTCGACCATGCCCATCCAGCAACTGAACCTGAAACGACCCAGCTTGTTCGGGGTAAAATCCTTTATGCTCGTCTTCCCCGGCTTCAACTGGATCTCACCCGGGAACAGGCTGACAGCCTTTATGGCGTTCGTGCATCCTCCCGTGCCGGTATCCCTGATCTCCCATCTCACCGGGACATCGACCCGCACCTTCAACTCGTCCGGCTTGTAGCCTGAAGAAGATGCCTCCATCTTCAGCACCTGTTTGCCGTCCACGATCGCCGGCAGGCCAGAGGCGGCCTCTACCGAATCCTGCTGGTCCGGGCGGCTTTCGTCCCGGGCCTTTTCGACCTCCGGTTCCGTCACTACCAGTTTTTTCGAGGTGTCCTGCTTGCCCTCATTGACGACATTGATCGTACCTGTGACCATACCCATCCAACAACTGAACCTGTACGTGCCAGGATCCTCCGGGGTAAACTCCTTGACACTGGTCTTTCCCGGTGTCAACGGTATCTCTCCGGAGAAAAGGTCCTTGGAGATAATCGCATTCGTGCAACTTGACGTTCCCGTGTCTCTGATCTCCCATTTGACGGGCACGCCGGCCCTGGCCATAAGTTTGTTCGGGTTGTAGCCAGATGCTGTTGCTTCCATCTTCAAGATCTGTTTTCCGTCTACGATGGGTGGGAGCTGAGAAGAGCTGTTCGCGCTGCCGGGCGCCACGCTGGAAGGGCTGGAGACATCGCTCAGATTGGGCGCATTGAGAACCACGAGCTGGTTATTGATGTTGAACAGGGCGAAGATGAGTACAAGTACCCCGGCTACTTTTATGAATGTGGTTGCCAGCCGTGGCTTCTCCAGGAACTTCACGCTCGAGAAACCGATGATCAGGAGCATCGGCAGGGTGCCGAGCGCGAAGGCTAGCATTATCAGGCTGCCCTGCAGCGGCTTGCCCGAGAGAAGCGCGAAGCTCTGTGCCGTTATGGCAAACCCGCACGGCACGAAGAACGTAAGCGCACCCATGGCGAACGGCATGTATCTTCCCTTGAAGTGAGTTTCGTCGGCCACGTACCGGGTAATCGACTTCGGCATCGTGAACTGGAACCTCTTCAGGAACTTAACCCCGAGCATCTGGAGGCCGAGAGCAATCATGACGAACGATATGACGAGCACCAGTATCGCGGACAACGTTGGCGTGAGCCGGAGGCTGCCTCCGACCAGAGCCAGGACGGCCCCAAGCCCCACAAAAGAAATCAACCTCCCGATGTTGAACATCAGGTGGGGCTCCAGCCTCTTCTGCATCGGGTCGTCCGGCGAGTAGATCTCGCTCCACTGCTTGGACATGGACAGCACTATCCCACCGACCAGGGCGGCGCAGCTGGAGAAGCCTGCGACCAGGCCGAGTATCAAGAAGGCGGGGAGCGCCGATTTCGAGTCCACGTTGACCAGCTTCGACAGGCCGGCTTGCTGCAGCAGGACGATCAATCCAACCGCGATAACGACGGCGACCGCGACCTTCGCGAAGGCCTCCCAGCGGGAACCGCTCTCTGTTACCGGCGGGCTCAGGGTGAAGGAGTACCCCTCGGGCTTGAAGAGCTTGTTCAACTGGCTGACGCTGGGCGCTTGGTTCTCGTACTCGACAAGGACACTCGACTTGGGGATTGATGCCTCCACAGAGTGGACGTTGCCCAGCTCCAAGAGCTTCTTCTCGATTATGAGCTCACATGCCGCACAATACATGCCGTCGGTGTAGTAGACACGCTCCCTGGTTTCATGCTTCTTCTCCAAGCCGTTCTCCCACCGTATTAAAAGAACTGGGACACCTGCTCCAGTTCTTGCCTGGTAATATTTACTTTTCCATCGACTACCTGGATATCCGGGTTGATTGGTATGGGATTGCACCCACCCTTCTCTGTAGCTATCTTTTCAAGTGGATAGCTCTGGCCGCAGTTGTTACAGACCATTGATGATCCTTCCTGGCGAAAGCCCAATTTTCCCTGATAGCAGACCTGGCACGTGTCCGCCGCAGCGTGATAGACGCCGGCACCATCCTTCACCACGAAAAAACTGACGGCTTTCCCGGGAAGGCTTGAGCTGGCGGGTACCTGGACCGTGAAGAATCTCGCCTGGCCGCTGACAAAGGTGTTGGCGTCCAGACTAACGACACCATTGGTTAACGCCACCTCAGAGGGCGAAGCGGCCGGCGGCGTCGATGGCGACGGCGCGGTTGTCGAGGCGTCTCCGGGCTGTGTTTGAGTAATGCCGTTTTCCCCCGACAAGGGACTCGAATCTGTCATACTGCTGCCACACCCGCTGACATAGGCAATCGCACTGATAACGGCCAGTGAGAGCGACACGATTACCAGAATCCGGACTCTGTTCATGTCACACCTGCTTTCATATCACGCCTACTTGTTCGAGAGCCTGGTCACCTGCAGGATTTCCTGGATCATCTCCCGCTTTCGCTTTTCGCTGCCCGTTGATATGGCCTTCTTGAAGCAGTCGTTCAGGTGACCTTCCATCAGCATCTGGTTCGCCGACTTGAGAAGGCCGATGGCGGCCAGGTTCTGTTGCATGATGTCGATGCAGTATTCATCCTTCTCAACCATACCGATAATCGTTGTGAGCAGACTCTGGGCCTTCTTGAAGTTGACAAGCGTCTTTTCCTTTTGGATGTTCACTCCGAGTACCTCCATTCTCCAATTGTATGTACCCCCACCAGGGGTATAGGTGTAACCTGAAGTATACCAATCCCGCTTTTCGAGGTCAACAGCGTTGTATTCCTCCAGTTCGTTATACCATCCCAATCAAGAGAATAAAGGAACCACGCGGAGAAGCCGTGAAGGAAATCCGTTGATTTCGTGAAGCTTTCCGCGATTTCTAGATGCCATCTAGAGCCCTTCCCAGGTCTTCGCGCAAGTCCTGTTTGTTCTCGATTCCAACGGAAAGCCGGACGAGGTTGTCCCTAATGCCCCGCCTCTTTCTTTCTCTCGCACCTATGGTGGCGTGCGTCATCCTGGGTGGATAG
>JAHIMR010000126.1 GCA_018896525.1 Actinomycetota bacterium | reverse complement strand
TGGTGGACAATAGTGGATTTGAACCACTGACTCCAGGCACACGGAAATCCAGGTTCAAATACACTCGGAAGTAATGATATCCAAACGGTCCGCGAGCAAACGCACAGAAGCAAATGAAACGACACACATCTAAGCTGGTGGGCCTAGGTGGACTCGAACCACCGACCTCGCCCTTATCAGGGGCGCGCTCTAGCCTACTGAGCTATAGGCCCAACGGAACTGTAAATTACCACTAAACCGACCGGCGGGCAAGGTGACCTATCCCTTGAGAGCGGTGGCCTGAGCCTTGCCACCTTGCGCGACAGGCCCGCTCCTTCACAGACGTTCACCACCCGGGAGACATCCTTGTAGGCCGAGGAGGCAGCCGGTTGCTGGAGTTGACGGTACGTCCTGGCCAACGGATATTCAACGGAACGCTTCCCGTGTATATAGACGCTCACCACCTGGGTGGGTACAAGACCATTATGAGTGCCAGGAGCCCAAACAGGGCCGCGCAGACCAGGAAGAAGATGCTGCTCACGATGCCCGCTATGGCGACACCCCTCCCCGTCCTTTCCGGTACGACCTTCACCACCCGCAGCCCGCGCACGCAGTAGACCAGCGCGGCTATAGCGATGGCCGGCCCGGAGAACACCGCCACCGGCCAGAGCTTGCCCAGGTGCAACCCAGCCAGGAGGGCGCCGAGCACGAATGGGGTGGGCCAGCAGGCGATGCCCAGTACCAACCCCTTCAGACAGGTGCGGTCGGTTGTGACAGGACGTTGCGGCTTTGCGTACCGCTCGCCGGGCGCACATGCTCCGCCGACCTTCGCGTCCTGGCTGCCGGGCTCCACTTCGACAAGGTCACTCTCCTGGAGCTGGAAATAATCGCGTAGCTTACGCGAGTAGACAACGTACCGGTATCTAGGTCGCTCCACGTCCAGGTCTATCTTGTGGATCAGCACCCGCTCGCCGGGAGAGAAGGCGGTTTTTCCCCCGATGGTGATGGTTCTGGATATGGAGTATTCACTTCCTTCACGGACTCGCGACACCATAGCTGCGTTCCCCTTCCACTTCGATAATTCTATCACCTTCGCATACGGCGCAAGGCCAACGAGTCTGCTAGAATCATATTACTCATAGGGGCGATAAGGGAGCATGAGTTTGCGGTGTGAAAGGTGTGGCATCGACTTCAGGGAGAGCTCGCTCTACTGCGTACGCTGTGGCGGCTCTCTCGTTTCGTCCCCCTCGGGTTATGAAGAGGCGCCCGGCCGTCCGGAGGCGGGCTCGGCGCCATCGCAGTCACCCATGGCGGGTCTCGCGTTCAACCGCTGTCCCAGGTGCAGGAACCCGGTGAGCTCCAGGGCTGTCATCTGCAGGTATTGCGGACAGCCCCTGGCGGCAGGACCCGGAGCTCCCCGTTCCCCCGCCACGCCACCGGTCAACCACGCGGTGAAGGTGGAGCGCCGGGAGAAAGTGTTCGCGGTGATGGCGATTGCGGGAGGGGCGCTCATTCTGCTCTCCATCGCTTTGCCCGCGAGTGACTTTCTATTCCTGGCAGGCGCCTTCTGGAAGGTCATTTTCGGCGTGGTCATCATTTTCAGGGGCATCGAGGTGCTGGGGGTGACGAATCGGTTCAGGGAGCGTAGCTATACCCGGTGGGTGGCGCTCATCGTCTCGCTGCTCTCCCTCGCGTTCTCCATACTGTTCCTTGTTAACCTCAGGCACAACTTGCTCGCCCGCCACATGGCCGGCGCGTACGTCTTGCTGCTGGGCGCCATCGTCGCCGTCGTCGCCTCGGTAGGGCTGGTGACCGTCAGGAGGGTTCCACAGGTAATGAAGGCCTGCCCCTACTGCAGGACGGTGGTGGCGGTGAAGGTGACCACATGCCCGAACTGCGGCTCGCGCCTGGTCGGCGCCTGACCGTCACTCGCCCTCGCCCACGAGGACGCAGCTCCTGTTAATGCCGAAGACGAGACCCGCATCCGCCGCGGAGAGCGCGCGGGTGCCGCTCAGCATCACGGCGCTCCCGTGTTGGCTGCTCCAGCGGGAGCCGTCGAAGAACCATATGGGTCCGTCACCCGACAACCACACGTGGCTGCTATCGAAGGCGCACACGGCGCGGGGGTCCTCGAAGTAGACCCCCTCCGGGTTTTCGAGCTCCCAGCTCTCGCCGTCGAAGAAGTACACCTCATCGGGAACCGCGATGCCCCACACGTGCCGCGGGTCGGCGGCGGAGATCGATGCGACGCCTCCGTGCATACCCTTGCCGTCCGGGAAACCCTGGGCGAGCCACGAGGTGCCGTTGAAGAAGTAGAAGACCGTGTCCGTGGCCGCCCACAGGTGATTCGCGTCCACGCCGTCTATCTCCTGTATCATTGAGGGCAAAACCTGCTCCGTCCAGGTGGAACCGTCAAAGAAGCTGATCGCGCCGTCGCCACCTATCCCTTCGTCTTTGGACCCACCCAACCATACGTTATTCGGGTCCAACGCGAAAACGGCGTAGAGCCTTCTTCCCTCTACGGTAGAGTGCTTGCTCCATGAGGCGCCGTCGAAGTGGTACACGCCCCCCTCTTCCCCGACAGCCCACGCATCGTCGGGGGCCGTCGCGCAGACGCTCATGAGTAGCTCGGGGACCGAGAGTTGTCTGCTCCATGAGGCGCCGTCGAAGAACTCGACCGTCCCCGCCTGCTCCGTACCCCCGGTGAACCACACGTGGCCTCGGTCCAGCGCGAAGACGTCGGAGAGCGTGATATCGTCGAAACGCTTCAGCTCCTTCCATGCATAGACAGGGGTTTCCCCCTTCGAGAGACGGGCGGCGCTCTCGGGAGACATGAACCGCAGGGAAGCGAGAAGCTCCTTGAACATCACCGGGTCGGCGCCCGCTTCCTCACGGTAGCCCTCACCGAACTCGAACGCGTACAGGTACGGCGACCTGTAGACGAATACGGTCTCCTGAGCAGGGTCAACATAGTCCCGCTTCGAGGAGTCAGACGAGGGATGGCCTTCCTCCAACGTCCTCTCCACCCACATGCTGAGTGCCGGGACTCCGTCTACCACGCGCTCCTCTTCCCATCTATAAGACAGGTCAGGTGGTATGACCCTTCCCTGCTTGCGCACGAGATCCTCCTGGCCCGGTGGACGAATGAAGGCGACCTCGCGGTAGGTGAGCTTATCGTACAGCCCCGCCTCGACCGATTCTTTCAACCTCTGGTAGATATCCTCCGTGGTCTTGAACTCCTCGAACTCCTCCCCTGTGAAAGGCATCTTCCTATAGATATGCACGTTGAGCCCGGCGGGGTAGTCCCCGCAGCCACTCAGCGCCGTTTCCCGAACGTGTCCCCAGGCCTCGTCGCCTAGCGGTCCCCCGCCGGGGTTTTCCTTGCGCCTTGCGGACGTCCAGCCCTTGGGCACTTCCATTTCCAGGCTGAACTTCGGGTAGGAAGCGGTGTGAGTCGTGTTGCCTTTCACCGCGTCCACCCACCAGGGCGCCGCTGTAGCGACCAGCAGGACGATGGCGACAGCCACCCCCACGCCCAACAGGGGGTTCGAGAGCCTGATCCGGCGCCACCCCTCATGCTTTGCCCGTCGCATTCCGAAGTAGCCCGCGGCCGCGCTTAGCGGGATTATCAGGAAGAGCGCCCAGAAAGGGGTGTTGAGCTTCCTGGACGACCACATGTAGACATCCCCGTAAACCGAATAGAGCGAGTATGGTACCGCGACGAGCAGGGAAAAAGCGGCTACCGCGGGAGGGAGCAACCATCCCCACCCATCGATAAGGGCACCCACGAAGTACGGGATAATAAGAGCTATCACTATCATAAAGGCGAGGCCTATCAAGGGTCCAATGATGAGCATCAACCCTGCGAGGCTGGCTATTATCGCAAGCCACGTGACGAAGGCCGACACAAGCATGAAGGCAACCAGGACCACGATGATGACAAGGAGGCCTTTCGCGGGGCCAACCGGTTCATGGAGAATGCTACGGGGAGGCCGCCCTCCTCCGAGGGGAGGTTGTATCGTCCCCTTGTACCTGGGGGGCTCGTCGCCGCCGGTTTCCACGGGGTCAGACAAGTGCAGCTCCTATAGCTCCTCTGGTTGAAATGCCTCGAACAGAATTATAGCACCGACCAAGTGCGTGAGGCAGCAGGCAAGGTATAACCTATCCCTTGAGAACCGCCATCGGCCTGAGCCTTGCCACCTTGCGCGACAGGCCCGCTCCTTCACAGACGTTCACCACCCGGGAAACGTCCTTGTAGGCCTCCGGCGCCTCCTCGGCCAGCAGGGAGTCCTTCCCCGCCATCACCAGGATCCCCTCCGCCTCCAGCCTCTCCCTGAGCTCTCTTCCCCGGATGCTCTTCCTGGCCTTTGACCGGCTCATGGTCCTCCCCGCCCCGTGGCAGGTTGACCCGAAGCTCTCTCTCATGGCGGTCTCGGCACCCACCAGCACGTAGGAGGCGGTGCCCATGTCCCCCGGGATTATCACCGGCTGGCCGATTTTTGAGTACGCCGGGGGTAGTTCCGGGTGGCCCGGCGGGAATGAGGCGGTCGCCCCTTTCCGGTGCACGCATAGCGAGGTGGGCTCACCGTCCACAAGGTGCGTTTCCATCCTGGCTGTGTTGTGGGAAACGTCGTAAACGAGGTCCATCCCCAGCGTCTCCTCGGGCGACGAGAAGTGCCGCTCGAACGAGCGCCTGACCCAGTGCATGAGCGCCTGCCTGTTGGCAAGTGCGTAGTTCGCCGCGCAGGCCAGTGCCGCCATGTAGTCGGCGGCCTCCGGCGAGTCCAGCGGGGCACACGCCAGTTGACGGTCGGGTAATTCCATCCCCAGCCGGTTCACCACCCGGTCCATGACCTTCAGGTAGTCGGTACACACCTGGTGACCAGCGCCTCGAGACCCTGAGTGGATCATTACGGTCACCTGTCCCTCCTCCAGCCCGAACGCGCCCGCCACATCTGGCAGAAACAGCTCCTCCACGACCTGAACCTCAACGAAGTGATTGCCGGAGCCGAGCGTCCCCAGCTGGTTTCCGCCCCTCTCGTAGACACGCTTGCTAACGCGGTCAGGATCGGCGCCCTCGTACACACCGCGCTTCTCGGTGTGCTCGAGGTCCCCCTCCCTGCCGTAGCCCAACTCGATAACCGCCCGCGCTCCACCGGTGAAAACCTTGCGGAGCAACCGCTGGGGCGCGTCTATCTTCCCTCCCATCCCCAGGCCCCGGGGTATGTCGGCCGCCATTACCGCCAGTAGGTCACGGAGCCCGGGACGGACATCCTCCTCCCTGAGATCACTTCTTACCAGGCGTACCCCGCAGGAGATGTCAAAGCCCACTCCCCCCGGCGAGACCACCCCGTCCCGGCCGAAAGCGGCAACCCCACCGATCGGGAACCCGTAACCCCAGTGGATGTCGGGCATTGCCATCGAAGCCGATACGATGCCGGGGAGCATCGCCACGTTGGCCACCTGCTCCAGCGCCCGGTCCCGGGAGGCCGCTTCGATGAGTTCCTCGTCGGCGAAAACCGTGCCGGGCACCCTCATGCCCTCCTTGAAGCCGACAGGCATCTCCCACTTGTACTCCGATATCCTCTTCAATCCTTCAATCATCAGCCTCACACGTCGAAAATCACCCTGGCGAACCAGGTGCCGCGCTTCTCTACCACGAGCTGGTGGAACGTGGCTGCCTTTACCTCCGTCATCAGCCGGTCCTCCCCCTGCCTTATCCTCTCTCCCCTGACGGTCGCCTCGAGGTGGAGATCATTGATTCCATCCACCTGAAACACCGAGAGCAGGACGCCCCTCGCGTCCATGATGAAAAGCAGCTCGTTCAGCCACTCGAACAGTAGCCCCTCGATATCGCCCGCCTCGAGGGATACCTCCACCTCTATCCCCCGGCCGATATCACTTGAAGGGTCAACAATAATGGATAGCATTCCCAGGGCGGCCCCCTCGAACAACTCCTCCAGGTTGTCGGCCTCGACCTCGATACCGATATCAGCGGTATGCTCTACGGTCTTGAACCTCGCCATGCCTCCGCCTTCGCCGACCGTCCGGTTGCCCTGCCTCTCTCGCTTACTCGCCGCTTACTTACTCACATTACCGCGACTGAAGTCGCGGCTCAAGAGTTCTTTAGGTTGTCGCGGGTCAAGGGGGTGTTCAGCGCGCCAGCGGCAGCGTGAATCTGAAGGTCGACCCCAGCCCCGGTTCACTTTCCATCGTTACCGTGCCGCCCATGGCTTCAACCAGTTCCCGGGTGATGTACAGACCCAGCCCGGAGCCCTGGAATGATCGTGTCTCCCCGCTGTCAACCTGGTAGAAGCGGTCGAAAACCCGCTCCTGCTCTCCGATGGGTATGCTAATTCCCTGGTCGGTGACTTCGATCTCGGCCATGACCCCGGCTTCCCTCACCAGTATCGCCACCTTGCCGCCATCCGGCGAGAACTTTACCGCGTTCCGGACCAGGTTCCCCAGGGCGACCTCCACCTTCTCTCGATCCGCAACCACCGTTATCTCGCCTGTGGGCGCCTCCAGCGTGACCTCGTGCCGTTCCGCCACCCTTTCCTGGTCCGCCCTGACTAATTCGCACAGCTCCACTACGTCCAGCGGCTCGAGGCTGACCGCCAGGCGGCCCTCCTCGATGCGCGACATGTCCAGGATGTTTTCTATCAGGCCCTCCAACGCAATGGCCTTCTTCAGGATTATCTCGATGGACTCTCTCTCAGTCTCCCTGTCTATTCTGTCGAAGTTCTCCACCAGGGTCTTCGCGAACCCCTCTATCACCGCCAGCGGAGACCTGAGCTCGTGGGATACCGTGGAAACGAAATCGGATTTCATCCTGTCCAGCACCATTAGCTCGCGGTGCGCTTTCTCCAACGCCTCCAGGTGCTGCTTGGTCTCCTCGAAAAGTTGGGCTTTGTCGATGGCAACGCCCGCCTGCCTTCCCATCGCTTCCAGCAGGAGAACGTCTTCGTCGGAGAGCGGCATTCCCTCACTGGTAAAGTGGATGCCTATTACACCCATTACCCTGTCCCCGGATATCAGCGGGACAACAACGCCACTTTTTGTTCCAAGCGCGCTGGCGACCTTGTCCTCCCTGAAGTCCTCCACTACTTTCCCCGCCATAGGGAACCGTACGGCCCTCTTGCTCTTAATCGCCTTTCCCCATACGCCATCTTCAACAGGCATCACGATGCCGTCCATCTTCTTGATGTCCAGGTTATATGAGGCGCTCCACCTGAACTCTCTGACACCAGGCTCCACCTCTGCTATCAACGCGTTGTCCGCTCCCACAACCCCGGCCGCCTCCTCCACTGTGGTGTCCAGGAGCGCTTCCATTTCCAGCTCCCCGGAGATACTCTGAGCGATGCGGTACAGCAGTGAAAGCCTCTCGTGCTCCGCGGCAAGCTCGCGATACACCAGGCCGTTCTCCACCGATACCCCGATCTCGGCCCCAATCGCGTTGTAAAAGTCAATATCCCTTTCCTCGAACCTGCCGGGGCTTTCCGAAGCGAGAATCATTCCCCCCATTGTCTTCTCTCCGCTCAGAAGCGGGATGAAAACCGCCTGTGCCACTCCCTCCTTCAACAGGTCTTCACATGCCCACGGGTTCACTTCCGGCGGGCAATCTCCGTCCAGGTTCAGGATGGCGGACCCGCTGCTGGTTGCATAATCAATGCCCCTGCGCCTCACGCCTTCGTCGTTGACCCTCTTGATGTACTCAAAGCTCAGCCCTCTTCCCGCAACCACCGCCGTACGTTCCCCACTGGAGGGCGCCTGTACTGTTATCACCCCCGAGCCAACCCCGCTGATATCCAGCGCGACATCGAGTATCTCCTCGAGAGCGATATCCAGGTTAAGGGAGCTTGTTGCCGCCTTGCCTATTTTATTGAGCGACGACAGCTGTGCCGCCCGCCTCCTGATCTCTCCCTCCGCCTTCTTGCGCTCGGTGATATCACGCAGCGAGGACAGGACGACAGACTCCCCCCATATCCTGGTCATCCTGGCGGTGACCTCCACCGGCGTGGTCCCTCCCCTTTTCCTCGCCAGGTCCACCTCGAAGACGGTGGAACCCTCGACCTCGAGCTCCTTTCTCCTGTCCTGGAGATGCTGTCGATCCTCCCCTGGCACCAGTCTGATGGTGTTCATGCCCAGGAGTTCGTCCCTGTCGTATCCGGTATAGATCGACGCCCTCTCGTTGGCGTCCATTATCTTCCCCTCTACGCTGTGGACGACAAGGCCGTCCCCGGCGGTTGAGAACAGGGTGGAGTAGGCGTCGGCCGCGGCCTTCACCTCCGCCTGCATCCGCCTGGCCTCGGTAATATCCCTGACCGTGGCGAGAAGCTCGAAGGTCCCCTCCTCCTCCTCGGTCCCCACCAGGGGGGTCACTGCCAGAAGGACGTCTATCACCGCCCCATCCTTCCGGACCGCCTTCTCCTCCGAAACGTAGCGGCCCGTCTCGTTGAGCGAGGCGAGCATCCTGCCCACGTACTCCCCGGCATACCCGCTGCCGGGGACCAGAAACGGTGTCGTCTTCCCTATTAGCTCCTCGGGCTCATAGCCGTGGATCTCGCATAGCCGCCGGTTCACCCACGTAACAATGCCGTTGCGCAGGACTATAAGCCCTTCGTCTATGTTCTCGGTTATCCTGGTGCGGAACCTCTCGGAGCGTTCCAGCTCCTCCACCCACTCCCTTCTCTCCAGGGTCCGTGACACCGTCTCCGCCATTCCCCTGATAAAACCTATCTCATGTTCCGACCACTGTCTCCCGATTTCTCCATCACCTATACCTAGGAAACCCATCAGCCGGCCCTTGATGAATACCGGCGCCGCCGCCATGAAATGTATGCCCTTTTTCTCGAGGAAGTCGCGACTCGCGTCATCGGGGACCTGTCCCGAATCATCAAACGCGATTACTTCATGGTTCTTAAACGTCTCTACCCACCAGGACCCACTTACATCGACCTGTTTCCGGAGCTCGTTACCCAGTGGCTCCACTCCCTCCAAAGCCCACTCCATCGTGCTGGATTCCGTGTCCCTATCCGTTGACATCTCCAAGTAGCACGTCCTGTCTGCGCCCAGTAGCTCGCCTGCACCTTCCAGGGTCTCACCAATAGCGGCGTTGACGTCCACCGGGTCTATGAGCCTTGAGGTTATCGCCGCTGATCCTTCCTCCATCTTCAGCTTCAGCGCGCGCTCCTCCTCCCGGTGGTGTCTCTCGGTAACGTCGCGGATCACGAATATCTGCTTCGCGTCCTCCCCGGGCCACCCTATGATGCCCGAGGTCGTCTCGGCGAAGACGGTCGAACCATCGGCCTTGACGAGTTTGACGGGGTAGTCAGGTATGGTTTGCCCGGTCTTCCAGTCCTGCATGAACGCCAGTGCCACCTTTTCCCTGTCGTCCGGATGCACGAACTGAAAGAGGTTGGTGCCCATGATATCATCGGACGCGAACCCGAATACGCGCTCCGTGGCGTCGTTCGAGTACAGCAGTTCTCCCGACCTGTTTGTCATCACTATCGAGTCGTTGGAGTTCTCCACTATCGTGCGGTACCTCTCCTCGGACTCCTTTACCGCTTCCTCCGCCTTAACCCGCTGGGTCATGTCGTTTATCATCACCATTACCGCCGGCTTTCCACCCAGGGTGATGACCTCGTTCATCAACTGGACTTCCGCGATCTCACCGTCCGCGCGGAGTATTCGGGTATCGTACACCTCCGGTACGTCCTCGCCTGCTATCCTTCTCGTCATGTTTGCGGTGACTCGTTCCCTCTCTCCATCGACCAGGATGTCCAGGGCGTTCTGCATTACCTCGAAGTGATCCCTCTGGTACCCGCTTATTTCGACCATCCTGTCGTTCAGATACAGTATGTCCTTGCCGTCGTGAACCATGATGCCCACGAGCAAGCTCTCGGCTATCAGGCGGTACCTTTCCTCGCTCTCCCTCAGTGCCTCCTCGGTCGCCTTCCGCTGGGTTATATCTCGTACGATTCCCCACATCCCTACTGGTTCCTCATCCTCCCCTTCCGTCAACCATACCCGCACCGAAACTGGAAAAACGGACCCGTCTTTCCTGATGTTCTCTTTCTCGTACTCATCGGAGTGTCCACTGACCGCGACCTGGCTCCTGGTTATCCTTTCCTCCATCTCATGCCACTCTGCCGGGGTCAGTTGCTGTTTGGTGAGGGACCGCATCTCGGAGATCGAGTAGCCCAGCATATCCAGGTAGGCCTTGTTCGCGTTCAGTATCCGACCCTCCATGTCGGTATAAATGATCCCGTCGATACTGGAATCAAACAGGTCCCGGAATCTCCTTTCGGACTCCATCGCCTCCCGCTCCAGGCTCTTGCGCTCGTCGATATTGGTGCTGAGTAGCGCCACGTACTGCTCGGGATAAGAGGGGTCCCCGACGTGTATGAAGAGGTTCTCGTGGTCGTGCCACCCGTCAAGCGAACGCATCCGCATCTCGCACTTATCGGCCCCGCTTGACGCGACCACTTCTTTCAAGGGGCACTCGGGACAAACCGTTCGGGAGTTCCTTAACACGAGGTGACACTTCTTGCCCTCTTTCGAACCCCAGGCCCGCTTTGCCGACTTACTCATGTAGCGGATCTCATGATCCTCCGTTATCACCAGTACTGCGGAATCCAGGGCGTCCGCGAAGTCCCTGTATATCTCCCGGTCCGGTGGCGAAACCGTTTCTTTTCGTTTCTTGCTGCGAAACATCCCCCACCACCCAAGGCTCGTTGGTTGCCGGAACTGTGTCAAGCGTCGATTTCTTCGGCGTCGATTTCTTCGGCGTCTCCGCCTTTGTCCCCCGAAACAACCAGGGCGACAGCGCTTACCCTGTCGTTCTTCCGTACCCGCATAACCTTGACGCCCTGTGTTGCCCTTCCGGTCCTCGGTATTCCGTTAGTAGGCACCCGTATGACTATCCCCTCCTGGGACGCGACAACGAGTTCCTGGTTGTCCCTCACCACTCTGGCTCCGACCAGTACTCCCTTGACCTCGGTCAGTCTTATGGTCTTCACGCCTTTGCCGCCCCTCCTGTGAAGTGGGTAAAGCGCGGCAGACGTCCTCTTCCCGTATCCGTTGGAGGTAATGACGAACACGTCCGTTCCCTCCTCGGGCACCTCCATTGTGAGGACGTTGTCGCGCCTGTCCAGCGTTATCCCCTTCACTCCAGCGGTCACCCTGCCCATCGACCTGCAGTCTTTCTCGCTGAACTTGATCGCCCGGCCCTTCTCCGATACCAGCAGCAGCTCCTGCTCTCCATCGGTGAGCCTGGCCCTTATCATCTCGTCGCCGGGGAACAGCTTCAGCGCTATTATCCCATCCTTCCGCGCTGAGTTATATGACTCAAACCGGGTCTTCTTGACCAGGCCTTTCCGTGTGGCGGTGACCAGGTACCTGTCGCCACCGAAATCCCTTGTGGCGATTACCTCCACAATATTCTCCTTGGGCTCCAGGGGCAGCAGGTTCACCATCGCCTTGCCTTTGCTGGTGCGGCTCCCGGTCGGTAGCTCGTAGACCTTGAGCCGGTACACCTTTCCCTTGTTTGAGAAGAACAGGATGAAGTGGTGTGTTGAGGAGATAAACAGGTGCTCGACGAAATCCCCTTCCTTGAGGTCCATGCCGGTCACTCCCCTCCCGCCTCTTTTCTGCTTGCGGAACGTAGTTACCGGCACCCTCTTGGCGTAACCGGAGTGGGTGATTGTTATCACCATCTCCTCCTCCGCTATGAGGTCTTCCAGTGACAGGTCCTCGCTGACGCCGACGATCTCACTACGGCGCTCGTCGGAGAACTTCTCCTTCATCTCCAGCAGTTCGTCTTTGATTATTCCCAGCACCCTTTCGGGGTCGTCCAGTATCGCCTGAAGCTCCTTTATCCTCTTTTTCAGCTCCGCCAGCTCATCCTTGACCTTCTTTATCTCCAGACCGGTCAGTCTCTGCAGGCGCATGTCCAGTATCGCCTGCGCCTGGATCTCCGTTAGCTTGAACCTGCCTATCAGTTTCTTTCGGGCTACGTCCACCGTCTTGGAGCTTCTTATTACCTTTATCGTTTCGTCCAGGTTGTCCAGGGCCACCAGCAGCCCCTCCAGGATGTGCGCTCTCTCCCTCGCCTTCCTCAGGTCGAAATCCGTCCTTCTGGTCACCACTTCCTGCCGGTGCTCGACGTGCTTCGTCAGCATCCTTTTCAAGGTGAGTGTGCGGGGGACACCGTCCACCAGCGCGATCATTATTATCCCGAAGGAGTTCTGCATCTGGGTATGTTTGAAGAGCTGGTTCAGAACCACGTCCGCGTTGGCGTCTCGCTTCAGCTCTATTACCAGCCTCATGCCGCTCCGGTCCGACTCGTCCCTGAGGTCGGCTATTCCCACCAGTTTCTTCGCTCTGACCAGATCGGCAATACTCTCCGACAGCCGGGCCTTGTTCACCTGGAACGGTAGCTCCGTCACCACGATCCGCTGGCGCCCACCCCTGACCTGCTCGGTGTGGGCCCTTGCCCTCACCTTGATGATCCCCCTGCCGGTGCTGTACGCCTCTACTATTCCAACCGAACCCATGATGTGCCCGCCGGTTGGAAAATCCGGCCCCGGGACTTTCTCCATCAGCTCTTCAAGGGTTATCTCGGGGTTATCGACCATGGCGATTGTGGCGTCTATCACCTCGCCCAGGTTGTGAGGTGGGATATTTGTCGCCATGCCGACCGCGATGCCGCCCGACCCGTTGACCAGCAGGTTAGGTAATTTGCCCGGCAACACCACCGGCTCCACCATCGAGCCGTCGTAGTTGTCCACGAAGTCGACTGTCTCTTTATTGATATCGTTAAGGATGAGGTTCGCCACCGCGGACATCCTCGCCTCGGTGTACCTCATCGCCGCGGCGTTGTCTCCATCCACCGAACCGAAGTTCCCGTGCCCGTCCACCAGTTCGTACCGGTAGGAGAAATCCTGGGCCATCCTCACCAGGGTATCGTATATCGCCGCGTCCCCATGTGGGTGGTAACGCCCCATTACGTCTCCCACAATACGAGCGCACTTCCTGTGAGCGCTTCTCGGGGTAAGCCCGGACTCCATCATGCTGTAGAGAATCCGCCTGTGTACCGGCTTCAGCCCGTCCCTTACATCGGGCAGCGCGCGTCCCACTATCACGCTCATTGCGTACTCGATGTACGAGCTCCGCATCTCCTCCTCAAGCTCCACCGGCTCGATTCTCCCGCCTACCAGGTCTACCATTCTCCCCCTCTTCCGCTACGTGAATTTCACTACGGTTGCCAGGAACAAGACGTTCCTTTCCTTTATACGTCCAGGAAGCGCGCGTCCCTGGCGTGTTCCTGGATAAAGTTGCGCCTCATCTCGACGTTGGCCCCCATCAGCGTGTTGAAGACCAGGTCCGCCGCTACCGCGTCCTCTATGTTCATCTGGAGCAGGTTCCTTCGCTCGGGATCCATGGTGGTCTCCCACAGTTGGTCCGGGTTCATCTCCCCCAGGCCCTTGAACCTCTGTATCGTTTTCTTCTTTTCGTTGTTCTCTTTGATAACTCTCTCCAACTCGGGTTCTCCGTAGGCGTAGAAGCTCTTCTTGCCTATCAACACCCGATAAAGCGGTGGCTGAGCTACGTATATATACCCTTCATCTATCAGTTCCGGCATATATCGGTAAAAGAACGTCAGCAACAATGTCCTTATGTGTGCCCCGTCCACGTCGGCGTCGGTCATTATGATCGCTTTGTGGTATCGTGCCTTGTCGATGTCGAAATCGTCGCGCACGTTCGTCCCCAGCGCTGTGATTATCGCTTGTATCTCGTTCGAGGAGAACACCCTGGCCGGTCCCGCTTTCTCCACGTTCAGTATCTTCCCCCTCAACGGCAGAATCGCCTGAAAACTTCTATCTCGTGCCTGCTTGGCCGATCCCCCCGCGGAGTCTCCCTCCACCAGGTATATCTCACACAGCGAAGGGTCCTTTATCGAGCAGTCGGCTAGTTTTCCCGGCAGGGAGCTGCTCTCCAGGATGCTCTGCCGGCGTACCAGCTCCCGGGCCTTCTTGGCCGCACTCCTGGCCCTACCCGCCGCCAGCGCCTTCCCCAGGATGTTCTTTGCGTCGCCGGGGTTCTCCTCCAGGAACTCCGAGAGCCCGGAGTTCAGCGTGGATTCCACAAAACCTTTTATGTCCGGGTTTCCCAGTTTGGTCTTGGTCTGGCCTTCGAACTGCGGCTCCTCCATCTTCACGCTTACGATCGCGGTAAGGCCTTCCCTTACGTCTTCCCCGCTGAGGCTTCCTTCCTTTTCCTTTATTATGTTATGTGACCTGGCGTACTCGTTGACGGTCCTGGTCAGCGCCGCCTTGAACCCGATCAGGTGAGTCCCTCCCTCGTGGGTGTTTATGTTGTTGGTAAAAGTGAAGACGTTGTCGATGTAGCCGTTGTTGTACTGCATCGCCACCTCGACCTCGGCGTCTTCCCTTTTTCCCTCCACGAAGATAATCCTCTTCTGTATCGTTTCCTTGGAGGCGTTTAGGAAGGCAACAAAATCCACTATTCCGCCGTTGTATCTGTAGGATACCTCCCTGGTTTCCCTCTCTCCTCTCTTGTCCTCGAACTTGATCCTGAGCCCCGCGTTGAGGTACGCCACCTCCTGCAGTCGCTGGGCTACTGTTTCAAACTTGAAATCCATCTCTTCGAATATCTCCGCATCCGGCATAAACCTTATTATCGTCCCCGTCTTCCTCGTCTTTCCTATCTTTTCCAGCTTGCTTACCGGCTTTCCCCTCTCGAACTTCTGAAGGTAAACCTCTCCTTTTCTCCCTACCTGTACCTCCAGCCGCTCAGAAAGCGCGTTAACAACCGAGAGGCCGACGCCGTGCAGTCCCCCCGCCACCTTGTACCCGCTCCCCCCGAACTTCCCTCCGGCATGGAGCTTCGTAAGCACCACCTCTACCGCCGACTTCTTGAACCCGGCGATCATCCCTACCGGTATGCCCCTGCCGTCGTCTATTACCGTAACCGAACCATCTTCCTCGAGGGTCACGATGATGTTCTTGCAGTAGCCGGCCATCGCCTCGTCTATGCTGTTGTCAACCACCTCGTACACCAGGTGGTGTAACCCCCTGGCGCCGGTAGACCCGACGTACATCCCGGGCCTTTTCCTTACCGCCTCGAGGCCATCCAGCACAGTTATACTTTTTTCGTCGTACGCCCTCTCAACGTCTTTTTCTTCCACCTACTCACCCCTTATCATGGCACCGGGAATCATTCTTCTTCACTTGAGGTTTCAGCATCCCGCGGCTACGGTTCGAGCCCGCCTCCCATTCTCCTATTATAACACCAGCATCGATTATTCTCGGCCCTGAAACTTATCGATGCGCTTCATCCTATAATGCCTCGTCTCATAAGTACGGTGACGCACCGAGAGCGTGGCGCCGCTCCGGCAAGGCGCGCGACCGAGTCGTACTTCTGTAGTACTTCGAGGGAGCGGAACGCAGCCGGAGTGGACGGGAGCGGCACTCGAATGCCAGCGTATTCATGGAACGAGGCACTTCTGCGTACTCCTGGAGTACTTCGAGGGAGCGGAACGAAGCAGGAGTGGACGGGAGCGGCGTTCGAATGCCATTGTACTTATGAAGCGGGGCACTAGCTATTCTCATCGGGCCCCCTGTTTGCCATACTGGCCTTTAGCAGTCCGGTCAGTGCCTCCCTTATCTCCTCGTCGTCCAACCGCCCTATCTCGTCTCTCAACTCTCCGCTCAACTTTACCTCCGCCTCCCGCCGCATGACCGTCCCCTCCCTCTCCTCCCTTATCCCCTGTACCCTGTCGCCTTTTGCCTTCACCTTCAACTTCTTTACCGCTCCCCCGCCCAACACGGTTTCCACGTTCCTCAAGATCGTCTTTGATGCTATGCTCACCTCAGCCGCCCATGCCGAACCCTCCGCCGCAACGGTCAGTGTTCCCCTTATGATCCTTGTGGGTTCGCTTTTTTCCGCCAACCTTTCCCCCGCTATATGACCCCATCCCATCTTTATGCTCTCCAGGGAGAGTTTTCCCTTCTTCGCGCCGGCGGGTGTTCTTCTCGATATTATCTCGCTGAGTCTTTCCGGCTCAGACAACCCTTACCTTCCCCTCCTCTACTCTAAGTACTCTGGCCCCATTACTCGCCAACTCACCCGGTTCCTCCGCGGTGGTTATTATCGACTGGCTGCCCGCTCCAGCCAACTCGAGCACCTTCTCCCTTCTGCCCCTGTCCATCTCTGAAAGTACGTCGTCCAGAAGCAGTACCGGCGTTTCCCCGGTCTCCTTCTCGATAAACCTCTTCTGTGCAACTCTCATACAATAAGCCACTGTTCTCTGCTCCCCCTGTGAAGCAGTGAATCTTGCTTCCTTTCCTCCCACCTTTATTTCAACATCGTCCCGGTGCGGACCTACCAACGTACACCTCGCCCTTTTCTCATCATCCGCGCTCCTGTCTAGTCCTTCCCTTATCTCTCGGGCTATCTCCTCCACCGATGAACCTGCCTCACAATTGACTGTTCCCGCGTATTTGAACCTTACTTCCCCATTATCGCCGGATATCTCCCTGTATGTCTCCGAGATTGCCCCTTCCATCCAATCAACCATCCCCATTCGTGTTCTCACGACCTCCGACCCCCATTGAGCCAGCGCCGAGCTCCACGGTTCAAGTATGGCGCTCAGTCTTGACCCTTTCTCCTCCCATAATCTTAGAACCGCGTTTCTCTGCCTTAAGACGTGCCTGTATCGCTGAATCGCCTCCGACTCCAACAGCCCTATTTCCTCCGCCGTTTCCTCCAAGAACTCCCTCCTCCTCGAAGGATCACCCTTCACCATATACAGGTCATCCGGATCGAACATAACGCACTTGACCATGCCCTTCGCTTTTGTCGCGGATTCTAACTTCCTGCCGTTTACCTCTACGCGCCTTCCCTTCCCACCGAACGACACCCCTAACTTGACCTCCGCTTTCCTATCAAGGAAAAGTCCGCGAACCGAGGCCTCTCTTTCGCCTTCCTTAACGAGGTCTCTGAGTCTCGGGGATCGCTTTGATTCAAGGTGTGACAGGAAATAGACCGCCTCGAGCAGGTTGCTCTTTCCCTGCGCGTTTCTTCCTGTAATTATGTTCCTGTCAGGAGCGAACTCTATGTCCTGGTAGCCGTAGTTTCTGAAATTGAATAACTCGAGCCTGGATATAATCAACTATGGCCCTGCTTATCGCCCCCGCCTCGACACTCCTACCGTAGTCTCACCGGCATTAAGACATATTTATAACTGGCGCTTCCATCGTTTCCTAATACAGCGGGTTTCTGCGCCTCGTCCATCCGTATTTCCACTTTTTCACTTTCCACCGCTGTAACCCCGTCCATCATATACACTCCGTTGAAACCTATCTCCAACTCTTCACCTTCAACTTCCGCGGCAACCTCTTCCTTTGAATCGCCCACCTCGGGCGTTTCAGTGGTGATCCTCACGTGGTCACCATATACGCCAAACCGGAGGTTATGCCCGAATATCAGCGACCTCTTTATCGCCGCGATTATCTCTTCCCTATCCACCTTTACCTTCGTCTTCTCACCTTTTGGCAACAGCTGTCTGTAGTTAGGAAACTGGCCCTCTATGAGCCTGCTGCTCACAACGAGGTTGTCCACCCTGAACATCATCTGCTTGTCCTGCATCTTTATCTCCACGTCCGCGTCTGATGAGCCGGCCAGGCGCGCTACCTCGTTCAGTGCCCGTGTCGGTATTATGCAGTCCTCCCACTTGGTCAGTTCCCCTGTAACTTCTAATTCCTTCAAGGCAAGCCTGTAACTGTCTGTTGATACCATCCTTATCTTCCCGTCTCCAACTTCTTTCTCCAGCAGCGTTCCAGTAAGAACAGGCCTCTTCTCATCGCTGGATGACGCCTTGGAGGTCTGCTGAACCGCCATCAAGAACTCTCCGCCACCCGCTTTCAGCACCAACTCGCCCTCCCATTGAGGTATTTTAGGGAAATCTTCCGGCATCATTTCTCTTATTCTGTACTCCCCTTCATCACTTTTTACCGTGAGATATTTTTCGCTTGACTCGATCTTTACGTCCGCGGACCTCAAATTCTTCAGGATGTCTCCCATAAGCCTTCCAGAAACAACCGTTGCGCCGCTCTCTGGTACCTCAGCGTCCATCTCTGCTCTAACACTCATCTCAAGGTCTGTGCTGCTTATCACCAGTCGATTTCTCTCCGCGTTTATGAGAACTCCGGTGAGAATAGGAATTGTGACCTTGCTGGATATCCCCCTGAGAGCTGATTGAACGATACTGTTGATACCCTCTTTCTTACAACTTACGATCATTGTGCCACTCCCTCTTGTTGTTTCCTGGTTTTTTCCAAGTCAAAAGTATACATCACAAAGGCGACAGGTTTTCCCCAAAATAGATTCCTGATGATATTTGTTTTTATAAGTAATAGTAGTAGTAGTAGTAGTAGTAAGGGCTGTGGGAATGTTAGAAACAGTGGTTTTCGTGATTGTGATGCTGAGAACAAAGGTTCATTCGCTGGGGAAATGCCGGTGGATAACGGTGAGTTTTGAACAAGGGCAGGCTTCAAGGCAGTAGAGATAGAAAAATCTGTTGGTAAGAAGTGGAGAAGAGCTGGCGAAACAGGCGGCTTGTAACAGGATATCAACGTAAGTGCCCCGTTCTATGGATACGGTTAAGCACCGAGAGCGTGGCGCCGCTCCGGCAAGGCGCGCGACCGAGACGTACTCCTGGAGTACGTCGAGGGAGCGGAACGCGGCCGGAGTTGACGCAGCGGCGTTCGAATGCCAGCGTATTTGTGGAGCGGGGCACTAAAGTCAACAAGGGGAGAAAGACAATCACAGTGACTTGTTAATGTTATTGGTCAGTTGGGTAACTTCCTGAAACATGTCCCTCTTTTCTTTCAGCATTGACTCAACCTTGCTGCATGAATGAATGACGGTAGAGTGGTCCCTGTTCCCGAACTGCCTGCCAATCGCGAGAAGGGTTTCATCCGTGAGTTCACGGCAAAGGTACATTGCTACCTGGCGACCCTGGACTAGAGGTCGCGACCTGCTCTTACTGACGAGGTCCTCCAGGGGGATGTGGTAGTAATCAGAAACCGTGTTCTGTATCAACTCAACTGAAGGAGTCCTGGACAAGGGGGTTTCGGAAACCAGGTCCTTAAGCACGTACTGGACCATGGAAAGGTCTATCTTGGTACCGTATAGTTTTGCGTAGGCTACAACGCGATGAAAAAGGCCCTCCAGTGAGCGAATATTGTCCTTGACCTTGGAAGCGATGAAGATAAGGCAGTCGTCGGGTATCTCTACACTCTCCGCTTCCACCTTCATCCTGAGGATTGCCACGCGGGTTTCTATATCGGGGGGCATTATGTCGATCATAAGCCCTCCCTCGAACCGGGAACGGATCCTGTCAGATAACTGGGGTATTTCCACAGGTGGCCTGTCGCTTGTGAGCACGATGTGGCTGTTAGCGCTGTAAAGCACATTGAATATGTCGAAGAACTTGTTCTGGGTGGCGTCAGTGGTGCTCAAGGCCTGGATATCATCGAATAAGACTATCTTGTTGTTTATATACTTCTGATCGAAGATGCTCTTGTCTTTTTTTAAAGTGATAGTGGCTATGAACTCGTCAATAAACTTTGAGGTCTGAACATAGGTTATCCTGGAGCCTGGAGACATGGCGGTGGCGTAGGCCTTGATAGAGTGCAAGAGGTGCGTTTTCCCGAGCCCTGTACCCCCGTATATAAAGAGAGGGTTATAGTTGCGTCCGGGGAACTCTGCCACCATAATGGCCGCGCTGTAGGCGAACTTGTTGGAGTCTCCCACTATGAAGTTCTCAAAACTGTAGTTCTTGCGTTCAGGTGGAGAAGTCACCACGGCGCTGTTCCTGTTATGGGGCTCCCGCAACTGTGATCCCCGCGACGCGACTGATTCCACGACGGGCGGAGGACTCAGAACGGTCAATAAAACGTGGACTCTACGCCCAATGACCCGCGACAGAGAGCTGGTCAACCCGTCGATGTAACGGTCCGCGACTATATCTTTCAAAAAAGAGTTAGGGACACTGATCGTACAACAGTCTTCTTCGATGGATACCAGTCGCAGCGGATCAATCATCGAGGATATGTATGGAGTAGGGATATCCTCCCGGACGAGTTCCAGGCAGGACTTCCAGGCGCTGTCAAGGTCAGGGGTAACACTCACTTCACTTGTTGAGATGCTATGATCGGCCATTAGTGCCCCTTTCCAAAGCAGTCAGCCAACTGTTTTCTCGGTTAAGTGCCCAGCTCCATAAATACGCTGGCATTCGAACGCCGCTCCCGTCCACACCGGCCGCGTTCCGCTCCCTCGACGTACTCAGGGAGTACGCATTAGCACCCCGCTCCATAGATACGCTGGCATTCGAACGCCGCTGCATCCACACCGGCTGCGTTCCGCTCCCTCGACGTACTCCAAGAGTACGACTCGGTCGCGCGCCTTGCCGGAGCGGCGCACCGACGCTCTCGGTGCGCAACCGTATCCATGGAACGAGGCACTGAGTCGCGCGCCTTGCCGGAGCGGCGCTTCGACGCTCTCGGTGCTTAACCGTATCCATGGAACGAGGCACTGAGTCGCGCGCCTTGCCGGAGCGGCGCTTCGACGCTCTCGGTGCTTAACCGTATTTATCCAACGGGGCACTAAGGTACAAGACAGACATGCTGCGGATAGACTTATACTCAACAAGAAATCAACAGTAATGTGGAAATGATACATACCCGTTATCGGCAATTCCGGCCTCCAAACTGTTTTTCCACAAACTCCCATGTACTCTCGCGTTGAAAAGAACGTGGTTATCAACAAAAGAACATCTTTTCAAGCCCATTTATCCACAATTGTTGATAAACCCCCTAAACGAAATAAGGCCCAGGTACCTGACCTGGATCCTTCGCGAGTGATTATAACAAGGCAAATCGCTCTGTGCAATACATATTCGGGTATTACTTTGAAATCATCGTACTTTTATCAGTGAACTACCCCTCCCTTACGGAAGGGGCTTCCCTACTTTGAAGAAGGGAACTTTTCCTGCTTCAACGACCCGGTCACCCCGACCAATCGCTCAGTCAGGTCACCCGAATCTCCACAGGCGTGACTTCGGACCGTCCCGGTCCTAGAGATACTTACAGGTTCAGCGGCCTGTACCAACCTGGCGGA
>JAHIMR010000125.1 GCA_018896525.1 Actinomycetota bacterium | reverse complement strand
TTACGGACATGGATAGCTCCAGCGAGGATTACCGGTACGCTAACCTGGCGGTGAAGCACGGGTATATGGGTATCCCCAGCGGTGGGTGCTTCGAACCCAACGAGGAGATCTCCACCGCCGGCGCCCTGGAGGGGCTGGTCCGCGGCATGGGCCTGGATGCCCCGGCGAAACAGACCCAGGGCATCTACACGAAGGCCCCGGCGCACACCGGGTTCACGGTGGTGGCGCACGACCTTCACCTGAAGCAACGGGATACCTGCGCCTGGCCTACCGACTCCTACCGAAGGGCCGAGATGGCGTTCAGCCTGGAGGCGGCCGACAACATCGACGAGTGGCGGGAGGAGTACGTCAACGATAGCTTCGACTGGCTCCGGTGCCAGACGCCGCTTATGGGAAAACAGCGCGAGAATGCGATAGCGAGCGCTTTCGCCAAGATCGGCTACCCGTACGTGTGGGGAGGGGAGTCAGACGCGGAGCACGGGTACGATTGCTCCGGCCTGGTCTACTACGTGCTGGGCAGCAGGCTGGGGTACCCGATGATGCGGGTCGCCGACGACCAGGCCAGGGACGGCCGGTACCCGGTGGTGACCAGGAAGGAACTACTCGCCGGGGACCCGATCTTCTTCCACAGCTCCTCCAGCGACACGCCCGGGTACGTTGGCCACGCCGGGATGTATATAGGGCACGACCTCTTCATTCACTCCACCGGGAGCAACGCCGGGGTCAGCGTGGATCGGCTCACCGGATACTGGGAAGAGCAGTTCGCCTGTGGAAAGCGAGTTATCAGCGAGAAGGAGCCGGAGTCGTTCGACACGTACATACTTCTGGCTAACCCGGCTTCCTCCGGTGCAGAGGTCGAGCTCAACTATATGTTGCTGGACGGCAGGCAGATCACGTGCCGGGAGAAGCTCGACCCGTACAGCCGCAAGACCGTGAAGGTTGACGATACGCTCTTCAACCAGGAGGTATCCGTCGCCGTGGAGGCCGTTAGCGGGCAGGTTATCGCCGAGCGCTCCATGTACTTCAATTACCTGAAGAAGTACCCGGGAGGGCACGACAGCCCCGGTGTACGCGAGCCGGCTCAGAACTGGTATCTCGCGGAGGGGTGCACCGCGCGGGGCTTCGATACTTACGTTCTTATCGGGAACCCGGGAAGCGAGGCCGCCGACGTCACCGTGACGTTCATGACCGACTCCGGCGGCACGGTGGATGTTCAGTGTGTGGTGGCGCCGTTCTCCCGTTACACGGTGGAGGTCGACTCCGTACCCGGCATGGAAGCCCGGGAGTTCTCGACCCGGGTGACGGCCGGCAGCCCGGTGGTGGTGGAGAGGTCCATGTACTTCGACTACCTGGGGATAACCGACGGGCACAACTCGCCGGGGGTCACCGAACTCTCCAACGTGTGGTACTTCGCGGAGGGGTACACCGGCGGGGGCTTCGACACTTACGTGCTTATGTCCAACCCCGGGAGCCAGGCCGCCGACGTGACGGTGACCCTCCTGGCCGATGACGGCACAAGGGAGGAGACAGCGTACGTTGTCGACCCCCACTCCCGGCGGACGGTGGCGGTGGACAACATCGAGGGGTGGGAAGCACGCGAGTTCTCGGTCCTGGCGTACGCAAGCGAGCCGATAGTGGCCGAGCGGGCGATGTACTTCGATTACAACGGGATAACCGGCGGGCACGACGCGATGGGCACCCCGGCGCCGGCCAGGGAGTGGTACCTGGCGGAGGGCTACACCGGCGACGAGTTCGACACCTATATTCTCATCGCTAACCCGAGCCCCACCATTGCTACGGTATCAGTGCGCTTCATGATGAACGGCGGACGTTTCATCGACCGCGAGTACGAGGTGGGCGTGGACTCCAGGTTCACCATCGCGGTGGACAAGATAAAGGGGATGTCCGACGAGGAGGTGTCCGCCTACATCAGCAGCAGCACCCCGGTGGTGGTGGAGCGGTCCATCTACTTCAACTACCTGGACAGGCCGGGCGGGACGTGCGCGCCGGGGGTGACCTCACCTTCCGACGAGTGGTACTTCGCCGAGGGCTACACGGGGATGTGACGTTTCATAACTAACAGAAATAGGGGGGCATCTACAATTCAAAGATTACTGAGAGTGCTTATAACCTGGACCGTGATGGTGGGCATCACTCTGGCCATCGTGCTCGGTCCGCTGGGGAGCGGCGGGCCGATAGCCGGAGAGGGCGCGAGCGGTACCGGCGGCGACCCGTACTTCTACTTCAGCGGTCGTGGGCGCGCGCATGGGGTCGGGTTGTGCATGGACGGCGTCAAGTACCGGGCCATCGACGGGCACTCTTACCGGGACATAATCAACAACTACTACACCGGAATCACGTTCGGCCAGGTCGACGAGTACCAGCCGATAAAGGTCAAGTGCCGGGACGGGCAGGTGAGGACTTACACGCTGCACGATTACCTCTACCACCTGACCGAGGAGCCGGAGGATTATCCGGTCGAGGGGTTGAAGGTGCTCTACGTGGCGGCGCGGACCTACACCCTGTCGTGCATAGCCCGGGGCAAGCACGCGGCGGACGGTTACGATATCTGCTGCAGCGGCAACTGCTGCCAGGCGATGGACGAGAACAAGGACCTCTCGAAGTATCCCAATAACTGCGCGGCGGTGGACGAAACCGCGGGCGAGGTCATCATGTACGATGGGAAGGTCATCACCGCCGCCTACTGCGGCTCATGCGGGGGGCACTCCGATAATAACGAGGATGTCTGGGGCGGCTCCGCGATACCGTACCTGCGCGGAAAGCCGGACCCTTACTGCAACCGGTCATCCCGCTACTCCTGGTCGGCGGCGTTCAGGAAATCGGAGGTGGAGGCCAGGCTGAACTCCCGCGCCGACACCGCCGTGGGCGAGCTGTACGTGATGGACCTCTCGAACCGGACGCCGGGGGGCAGGGTGAAGAAGGCGCGCCTTGTCGGCTCGGCCGCCATCAAGGAGGTCTCAGGTGGCGTCATCGCGTCCCTGTTCGGGCTCCAGGGCAACATGTACGAGCTGGTGCACCCCAACTTTGACGAGTACATCCTGGTCCTTAACCCCAACCCCGAGCCGACGATCGTGACGTTCACGTTCATGCAGCCCGACGGCGCCACCGCCGACCGGATCGAGGAGGTGGGAGCGAACTCCCGCTTTACGCTGAACGTCAACGAGTACATGCAGTTCGAGGAGGTATCCACCCGGGTTGTGTCCGACCTGCCGGTGATAGCCGAGCGGGCGATGTACTTCAACCACCAGGGACGCTTCTGCGCCGGACACTGCAGCACCGGGGTGACCGAACCCGCCGGGGAGTGGTACTTCGCCGAGGGGTACACCGGTGGGAACTTCGATACCTACATCCTTGTGCAGAATCCCCAGCCGGTTCCGGTCGACATAAGGTTCACGTTCATGCTGCCGGGGGGGGATACGGTCGAGCAGGTGACGCAGAGCGCGCCGTTCTCGCGGATGACATTGCACCTCAACGGGGTTCCCGGCCTGGAGGATACCGATGTTTCCACCGTGGTGGAGAGTATCAACGGGGACCCGATAGTGGCGGAGCGCTCCTGCTACTTCGACTACAACGGTTGCGACGGAGGGCATAACGCCCCCGGCGTCACCGGGCCTTCCGATACATGGTACCTGGCCGAGGGGTACACCGGGGGCACGTTCGATACCTACATTCTTATCCAGAACCCCTCGAGCGAGACCTGCGAGGTTGAGGCGGCCTTCATGAGGGAGGACGGGAAGAACATTACCAGGGAGTACAGTGTAGCCCCGCACAGCCGCCAAACCGTTCACGTAGACAAGATAGGAGACCTCGAAAACGCGGGGTTCTCGACGACGTTGACCTCGGCGGGCGATGTCGGCTTCATCGCCGAACGCGCGATGTACTTCGACTACAACGGCTGCGGCCTCGACGACGGGCACGACAGCGTGGCCGTCCGAGGGCCTTCCGAGGAGTGGTACTTCGCCGAGGGGTACACCGGTGGCGCGTTCGACACCTGGGTCCTTATCTCCAACCCCTTCGAAGAAGAGGCCGAGGTCCTGGTGTCGTTCAACACACCCGGGGGCGACACCGTCCGGCAGGAGTACACGATAGAGCCCCGGTCACGGTTCACGGTGCCGGTGGACACGCTGGAGGGGCTTTCCGACGCGGAGGTCGCGATCATGGTGGAGTCCACCAACGGGGTCGGCGTGATCGCGGAGAGGTCGATGTACTTTATCTATACGAACGGTTACTGCAACTACGACGGCGGTCACAACACCGTCGGCGTTACGGCCCCGTCGGCAACCTGGTACTTCGCCGAGGGGTACACCGGATTCTAGAGGTCTCATGTCGCCAGGACACTGGAAAAGCGCCGGAGACCCGGTGCTGATAACTCATCGCGACGTGATCGGGAAAGCGTTCGCACTTCTTCTGATCGCGATTATCGCGGTGCTTGTCGTCTATCTAGCGCAGCGAATACCGCCCGAGGCGAGGCCAGGCGGCAGGGTGGTGAACGCGCTGGAGGCCGACGGAGGCAGGACATACTCGTTTGCCTCGGTTAGCGGTGAGCACCTGGAGGGGCTGGGCCTGGGGTACATGGTCCCACGCGGCGTCGCTCGGCGCGGGGGGCCCGTGTCGCTTTCCACGGTGCGCGACTCAGGACTCCTCATGGCGTACAGCGTACCGCCGGACCGCCTGGTCGGGGCCCCGGAGGGCAACTGCGTGTTTCTTCCTTCTTCCCCGGGGGTGGACGGTCCCCGGCCGGCGCGGATGATCGCTCACGGTTGCCGTGAACACCGCAAGGTGGCGCTGACGTTCGATACCACCGAGGTCCTGGAGCCGGAGTCACGGGTGATAATCGAGACGCTGACCGCGCTGCGGGCGCCGGCCACCATATTCGTCTGTGGCGGCTGGTGCCGCGCCAACCCGGAGCTTCTCCGCATGGCGATAGACCGCGGATTCGAGATAGCCAGCCACTCCTACAACCACCCCCCTTTCACCCGCCTGACCAACGCCGAGATGGAGTGGCAGCTGAGGAGCACCGAGAACGCGGTGCTGGAGATCGGCGGCGCCCCGATAGCGGCCTACTTCCGACCCCCGTACGGCGACATCGACGCCAGGGTCGAGCAGGTAGTCTGCGGGCTGGGCTACGACATCATCTACTGGAGCCGGGATACCGGCGACTGGAAGCCCACTACCATCCAGGCGCAGATACGTGACAGGGCAACGGTGGGTACCAGGGGCGGCGACATCATCCTTATGCACACCAACGGGACGTACACCTCTCAGGCGCTCGTGGAGATAGTCAATAACCTGAGGGCGGACGGCTTCGAGCTGACCACGGTGTCCGGGGTGCTGCAGCCGTGAGGCCACGACGGCCTCGCTCTCGGTGCTTAACCGTATCCATGGAACGAGGCACTTGGTACCCCGCTCCACAAATACGCTGGCATTCGAACGCCGCTGCATCCACACCGGCTGCGTTCCGCTCCCTCGAAGTACTACAGAAGTACGTCTCGGTCGCGCGCCTTGCCGGAGCGGCGCTTCGACGCTCTCGGTGCATAACCGTATCTATGGAACGGGGCACATAGCATTGAGAGAGGACCTGCTTGACATACTTCAATGCCCCGTATGCGGGGGGTCCGATTTACGCGTCACCGACCGGGCCGAGGATGATAGAGAGATAAGGACCGCTGTCGTGGCCTGCTCCTGCGGGGCCGGGTTTCCGGTGGAAAAAGGCATAATCACCCTCATGCCGGACCCGAGAGAAGCGGTTGTGAGCGAGATCGAGGGGTGGTCGCACAGGGTAGACGCGGACGCCCTGGATGAGGCCGGCCGGGAACTGCAGAGAAGAACGATACTGGCGTTACCTCGCCTCGACGGTGACCTGGAGGCCGATGAAGAGGGCAGAAAGCTGTGGGAGGCCTCCAGGGACAACTTCTCCCGGTTCGCCCTCGATGGCGAGCTCGAGGGCAAGATGGTGTTGGATGTCGGGGCGGGAAGGTGCTGGACGTCGGCGGCGATGGCCGGGAGAGGCTCGCGGGTGGTGGCGCTGGACATACTGACCAGGATGTACATCGGGCTGGAGACCGCCGACATCTTCCTGGAGGAAAGGGATGTCTATTTCGAACGAGTAAGGGCCGACATGCACCAGTTACCGTTCAGGGACGGCTCATTCGACCTGGTGGTAGAGAGCGCCTCGGCCCACCACGCGGACGAGCCGGAGCTTTTCTTCAGGGAGGTGTCAAGGGTCCTGGCTCCCGGCGGGCGACTGGCGATACTCTCCGAGCCGATCGCCTGGAGGGGGGATGAGCCGCCCCCGGAGGTCGCCGACGGGATAACCGAGAAGATGATCGGGATCAACGAGTGGTTTCGGCTTTTCCGGGAGGGCGGGTTCGTGCCGCGGAGGTGCGAGGCCACGGATGGCAGGATACTTTGTTGCCTGATGGGCAAGAGCGGCGAGCGGTCCGCCGCGGTGGAGCGGGCCGTGGCCTGGAGGCACAGGGCGAACGCCCTCGGCAACTTTCTTTTCTGGAGAGTGGCCTCCGGGGCGAAGCGCGCGCGCTTCCGGTTGCGGGGGCTCGCGGGAGTGCTCAAGGAGTTCCTGCGGCGGCTCGTCATCGCCGTTTCCCTGCCGACCTCGACCGCGGTGTTGAGGCCGGGCCGCGATTACGTCAGGGCATTGCTGTCGATGGGAGAAGCGCCGCCGGCCGGCGTCGGCCCCGGGACCGGGGAGGGGTCCCGGTGGCTTGGGACCGGTTGGTATCCAATTGACCCCGTGGCGCCTGTCCCGGCGAGGAGGGCGCATAAGAAGGCGAACCTCGTGCTGTCGGTTCCCCCGGGCGCACATTACCTGTCGGTGAAGCTGGGCGTTACAGACGATTTCCCGCTCGAGAGACCGGTCGCGGTCGCCGTACTGCTCGGCGGCGAGCAGGCGGCGACGATCGACCTGGAGGAGGCGGAGATGGTCTCCAGGCGGGTTGATATTCCACCGGCAATGAGGGACGGGAGAGTACTTCGCGTCTCCCTGCGGGTGAGGAGAGGGACGAGCAGGCCTTTCCTGTCAAGGATGGCCGACTGCAGGGCGCTGGGGGTCATGGTGGAGCGAATATCGGCCGGCGGGTAGTTGCTTTCACCTTTGTCTTCACCGGTCCCGCCATCGATAACTTGAGAAAGCGTTAACCTGATGATACCATTCTGACGTTCAGAGAAGTCCGGGAGGTTATTCAGTTGAAAGCGCTTGTACTATGCGGTGGCAGCGGTAGCAGGCTGCGGCCCATCACCCACACGATGGCCAAGCAGTTGGTCCCTATCGCCAATAAGCCGGTCCTGTTCTATGGCCTGGAGGCTATAAGCGACGCGGGAATACAGGACGTTGGCATCGTGGTGGGGGAAACCGCGGTGGAGATACGCGAGGCGGTGGGGGACGGCTCCAGGTGGGGCTTGAACGTTACCTACGTCACCCAGGAGGAGCCACTGGGCCTCGCGCACGCGGTCCTGGTATCCGAGGGGTTCCTGGGAGATGATGATTTTGTGATGTACCTGGGCGACAACCTGATAAAGGACGGGATAGCCGGATTTGTGGACCAGTTCAGGTTCAACAAGCCCAACAGCGAGATACTGCTGGCCCACGTGAGTATGCCGGAGCTCTTCGGGGTCGCCGAGCTGGAAGGCGACAAGGTGGTCCGTTTGGTGGAGAAGCCCAGTGAGCCCGCGAGCGACCTCGCCCTGGTGGGCGTTTATATGTTCGATCACAACGTCATGGACGCGGTCAAGGCCATCAAGCCTTCGAACCGCGGTGAGCTCGAGATAACCGACGCCATACAGTGGCTCATCGACCAGGGCCTGAACGTGGACCCCCACGTGATAAACGGGTGGTGGAAGGACACCGGCCGCCTGGAGGACATGCTGGAAGCGAACCGTATTGTGCTGGAAACGCTGGAGCCCCGCATCGACGGGCAGGTGGACGGCGACTCCGAAATTCACGGCAGGGTGGTGGTGGAGGAGGGCGCCAGTATAATCAACAGCACCGTAAGGGGCCCCGCGATAATAGGGGAGCGCACCAGGGTCGAGAACTCGTTCATCGGGCCGTTCACGTCGGTATATTTCGACGTACTCATAACCGGCTCCGAGGTGGAGCACAGTATAATCCTGGAGAACAGCGCCATCACCGGCATACCGGGCCGTATCGAGGGCAGCCTTATAGGGCAGAACGTGCAGGTCGGGCGCTCCTCCGTAAAGCCGTCCGCCTTCCGTTTCATGCTTGGAGACAACAGCCGGGTGGGTATACCATGAACAAGGAGGTGCCTGGCTCAAGTGTCGCGTTCGATTGGCAACGCAAGGCGATGTTCGTAATGCGACGCGGGTGCCTGGCACCAGGTCGAGCGACGTAGGGTGGGACAAGGAGGTGCCTGGCTCATGTGTTGCATTCGATTGGCAACGCAAGGCGATGTTCGTAATGCGACGCGGGTGCCTGGCACCAGGTCGAGCGACGTAGGGTGGGACAAGGAGGTGCCTGGCTCAAGTGTCGCGTTCGATTGGCAACGCAAGGCGATGTTCGTAATGCGACGCGGGTGCCTGGCACCAGGTCGAGCGACGTAGGGTGGGACAAGGAGGTGCCTGGCTCAAGTGTCGCGTTCGATTGGCAACGCAAGGAGATGTTCGTAATGCGACGCGGGTGCCTGGCACCAGATTCTCAAACTCGCCGAACAAGGGAGCATAACATGATAGAGGGAGTGGTCATCAAACAGCTAACTGTCATCCCTGACGAGCGGGGGCACCTCATGGAAATGTTTCGCAGTGACGATGATATCTTTGAGAAGTTCGGGCAGAGTTACATGACCACGACATACCCGGGGGTGGTCAAGGCCTGGCACATGCATAAGAAACAGGACGACAACGTGGCGTGTGTCAAGGGCATGATAAAGCTGGGGCTGTACGACGGCCGGGAGGGCTCCGGCACTCACGGTGAAGTGATGGAGATATTCATGGGCGAACACAGGCCCGTCCTGGTGCATATACCCCACGAGGTGTATCACGGGTGGAAGTGCGTGAGCGAGGAGGAGTCGTACGTGGTAAATGTTCCCACCGAGTTATACGACTACGACGACCCCGACGAGCACCGACTGCCTTTTGACACCGAGGAGATACCGTACGATTGGGACATAAAGATGGGATAGGGGTCTAATAAAGTGCGAATCCTGGTAACCGGAGGCTACGGCTTCATCGGATCGAACTTCATTCGTTACATGTTCCAGACGTACTCCGGGATAGAAATAACCAACCTGGACAAGCTGACCTACGCCGGTAACCCCGAGAACCTTCGTGATATCGAGGGAAAGTACGGTTATACGTTCGTCCACGGCGACATCCGCGACAAGGAACTGGTGGTCAGCGTGCTGGGAGAGGGCTTCGACGTGGTGCTGAACTTCGCCGCAGAGAGCCACGTCGACCGCTCGATAACCGGGCCCATGGAGTTCATCCAGACGGACGTCCTGGGGACCTTCACCCTCCTGGAGGAGTGCCGTGGACGCGGTATATCCAGGTACATCCAGATATCCACCGACGAGGTCTACGGGAGCATCGAGGATGGGTCGTTCACCGAGGAGTCGCCCATCGCCCCCAACAGTCCCTATGCTGCGAGCAAGGCAGGCGGTGACCTGCTGGTGCGCGCCTACTACCAGACGTACGGGATGCCGGTCATAGTAACCCGGTCCAGCAACAACTTCGGCCCGTACCAGTACCCCGAGAAACTGATACCCCTGTTCATCACCAACGCCGTGGAGGACATCGCGTTGCCACTGTACGGCGACGGGCTCAACGTGAGGGACTGGCTCTTCGTGACTGACAACTGCAGGGCGATAGACCTGGTTCTCCGGAAGGGAGAGGCGGGTGAGGTCTATAACATCGGGGGTGGGCAGGAGAGGACCAACATCGAGATAACCCGGGCGATACTCTCCATCCTGGGAAAGCCCGAATCACTCATCGAGTACGTGGACGACAGGCCCGGGCACGACCGTCGCTACTCCCTCGAGTTCGATAAGACCCGCGCGCTGGGCTTCGAGCCCCGCACGGACTTCGAGGTCATGATGGAGGAGACCGTACGTTGGTTCGTTGACAACCCCTCCTGGTGGGAACCCCTAAAACACCCCCCCACCCCCTGAAACGCAAGATGGTGACAGGCACCAAACGCAACTACTTAAGACGTAAAACACTTGCAGATGGTAACAGGCACCAGACGCAAACCGATTTCCCCCGTAGCGCCGGCGACCCGCCGGCATCCCCAAACGCAAGATGTTCAGGTGTTAAATATTTTGTCGGTCAGTTCAGTTGAAGTATGTAGTTACCGGCTGATTCCTCTACCAGGTCGACGCGGGTGTCCTGCTCGGCCCATTTGAGGATGCGGTCAACCACAAGGGGTTCGTAGCGGTCCCCTTCCACGAGGATGTACTCCACGCCTATGCTATCCAGGTAGGTGAGGGCCTCTTTCGATGGGAACACCATGGTGGCCTCCGCCGCCTGGAGGTACGACTCGGGGATGTAGCCGGAGTACCCGTTTACCATCTTCTTCCAGTTTACAGTGTTGTAATACATGCGAAGCGGCGCCAGCGCCGTGTACTGAAGTTGGCGGTCCGGAAGGGGAAGAGACGGGTCGTAGGCGGTGGGAAGCACGATAATCGGCGCTTCCCCGGGGCGGGACTCCATCCAGCGGTAGACCTCCGGGATCTCGGATGTCGCCGGGACCCTGGCCATCAGCATACCCGACGGCATCAACTCTCCCAGCAGCAGGAGCAGTACCATCGCCAAGACAACCGGCACGGCGATGCTGTCCATGCGGTCGGCAAGCTTACTCCTCAGCCACTTCACCCCGAACCCGCCAAGCACCGAGAGCGAGAGCGTTACCAGGACGATCATCCTGGCGGGGGTCCGGATGGCCTTGAACCCGGGGAACAGGTAGTAGAGCAACCGGTACGGCATGGGGATTCCCAGGTGTCGCCCGAATATATAAAGGGTGACGCCCAGGCACATCACCCCCGAGGCGACGAGCAGGACCAGGTAGAACCACTTGATGAACAGGTATCGCTTCAGATGCCTTCCGTGCAGATAGACAACGCCGGCGACTGCCAGGAGGACCGGCAGTATGCCGGTGAACAGTGACCTCTCCGAGGCGTTACCCCGCAGGTAGGGGTCGGGGCGGAAGACGCCGGTCAGTGGGCCCCATACACCGCTGTTCTCGGGGGCCACCAGGAAGTCGGTCACGTCGGCCGAGTACCCGTATATCTCCTCGATCTCCCGCTGGAAGCCGGGGTTCTCCCGTTTGACCCTCAGGTAGGGGATCATGAACGGGATGAGTATCAGCACCACCGCAATAAACGACAGTAACAGTATCCCCACCCATCGGTACAGTCTCCTGTGCCCTGCCGATGCCATCCTCTTTCGCAGGGCCGAGATCACCGTTCGGCGCTCCACCACCAGGAGGACAAGGAGGTAGATGAGCACCGCGAAGGCAAGGAAGAAGCCGGCACCCCAGGAGGTCAGGAACATCGCCACCGTGAAGACGGCGAACCCCAGGGCGTACCCCCACCTCTTCTTCTCGGTATAGGCGTGCAGGCACAGGAGGGCGAGTGGGATATACCCGGCGGAGAGGACCTGCGCGTGCGACAGGTGTGAGAGCTTGAAGAGGGCGAACCCGTAGATTATCCCGGCGGCGAAGGCGGCCAGCTTGTCCCCTGCCAGGTAATCTACCAGCAGAAAAGCGCCAAGGGAACAGATCACGAAGCTTATAATCACCACGAAGTTGAACGCCAGCGTGGGGTTATCGGTGGCGGCGAGGACCGGAAGCGCGGTGAGGGACATCATCAGCCCGTGGTCCGAGTACGCCAGTGTATCGCTTTCCGGGTAGAAGATGGTGGCGTTAAACAGGTCAAGGGGGTCGGACCCCAGGGAGTGTGACGTCCAGGAGATGACGTACATGTTGAACATGGAGTCTCCGGCGGCCGACTCCATGACGTGGTCGTCCGCGTTAGCGAGAAGCGGACTGGTGTAGGCGGCGGTTATCAACGCGAACAGGAGTATGACCACCACGTAGGTGAGAACCGCTTTTCTTCTCGAGTTCAAGCCCCGCCTCCCACTCGCCACGGCCTTACTCCCCGCACACCCGCAACTGTAACAGATGGGAAACCGCGTTTCACGCGGTACGGTGCCCCTCTCCCCCCCTGTGGCAATGGCGTGTTACCGGGTAATCGCTCCCATCGGGGCACATTCATACCGGGTACGCCGTTATTATTATTGGACTACGGTGTAAAGAAACGGCCGGCGTGCTTCGATATAAGTAGTAGGAAGATGAATATACCAGAGCAGGACACCGGAGACGTAGCCCGGTATCGGGGTTTGTTGGCCATAGAACCTGAGAAAAGGTGTGAGCGATGCGTGTTGAGTCAGTCCATGCCGCCGGAAACCGGTTGAGGCCGGCGCTTTCTGTTGTTCTGGGTCTGCTGATGGCGGTATCGATCCTTGTTTCCCCATGGTTGCTTCAAGCCGAAGCAGCGGGTGTCGGGACCAAGGAGGTACAGGGTCTGTGCCAGGCTGGCTCGAGTTTCCACGACGCCAAGATCACCGCGGCGGATATTGACGGAAACGGCACGACCGAACTCCTGGTCGGAAACACCAACGGAAACCTCTACTGCTTCGATCACAACGCGGGCGTCAAATGGGCCTACAACACCGGCGCCGAGATACGGGGGGCCCCCGCCTGCAAGGACGTGGACGGCGACGGGACCATGGAGGTCTTTGTCGGCGACATGAACGGAGTGGTGTGGGGGTTCAGTTGCAACGGAGTGTTACTGACCCAGTGGGGCTGGCCGAAGGCCACCCAGAGCTCCCCCGGCGCCGGTGTGAACGGCGTGTACTCGTCACCGGCGATAGGTGACATCAACGGGGACGGCGCCGACGATATCGTGGTCTGCACCTGGGGCAAGTACGTCTACGCCTGGAGTTACCACGGAGGCCTCCTGCCAGGGTGGCCGTACGACAACAAGGACAGCATCTGGTCGTCCCCCGCGCTGGCGGATATCGACATGGACGGCATCAAGGAGATCATCGTGGGCGCCGACTCGACCGGTGGCAGCGGCTGGCCGTGGCCCGCCGGAGGGCTCCTGTACGCGTTCAACGGAGATGGGGGCATCGTCCCGGGGTTTCCACAGGTGACCCCCGAGGTCCTCTGGTCCTCCCCGGCGATATCGGACATCGATGGTGACGGGCTGCAGGAGATAGTGATCGGCACCGGCCACTACTACAAGGCGATCGGGCGGCTGACCACCGAGGGCCACCGGGTTTACGCCTACAACCACGACGGCACCCCCGTCAAGGGCTGGCCGGTTGTGGCCGCGGGGTCAACGTTCTCGTCTCCCGCCGTGGGCGACATAGACGGGGACGGCGTCAGGGAGATAGTGATCGCCTGCAATACGATGAACGGCATCGGTAGCGACCACATAATGGCCATAAAGCCGGACGGGACGGTGATGTGGAGCAACCAGGCGTTCGGAGGCCCTAACCTGGGGTCGCCGGCGCTGGGGGATGTGGACGGCGACGGCTATCCCGACGCGATAATGGGCTCCGGGTGGGCGATCGGGGCGTGGGACAGGACCGGCAGGGTCATCTGGGACCAGCCGCTGGACAACTTCGTCATCACCAGTCCGGCGGTGGGGGACTTCGACAACGACGGCCACCTGGAGGTCGCATGCTGCACCGGTGACGTTCCGGGGGGCGCCCCCGGGGGAAGCTTCTGGGTATTCGACTGTGGGCCGAAGAAGAAGGTCAGCGGGGGCGACGCTTCGCTTCTCCCCTGGCGGATGTTCCGTCACACCAGCGACCACAACGGGACGGTCCTCACCGGGAGCGAGCCGCCACCACCGCCACCACCGCCACCACCGGCGAACTTCCATGAGTACATACTGCTCATGAATCCCGGCGGCGCTACCGCGAACGCCGAGATGCAACTCATGAACGAGAATGGCGAGAAGACCGCGGTATCGTTGACGCTGGCCCCCTCTTCACGCACGACGGTTCACGTCAACCGGCATATGCCCGGTTGCGGTGTCAGCGCGAAGGTGACCTCGGATAACCCGATAATCTGCGAGCGTGCCATGTACTTTAACTTCCAGAACAGGTGGCAGGGGGGGACCGATGCCGCCGGAGCCCAGGCACCCGCCTCCAGGTGGTACCTTGCGGAGGGGTACACCTCCGATAACTTCGACGAGTTTGTCCTGGTGCAGAACCCGAAGGAGGGCCCCGTCACCGTCAACATGACGTTCATGAGGGAAGGCGACACACCGGTAATCGCGGCGTTCGAGGTAGGCGCCGAGAGCAGGTTCACGCTTAACCTGAAAGACGTCCCGGGGCTTCAGAACGCTTCAGTATCCACACTGGTGGAGGCGACCGGGGACGTCATATGCGAGAGGTCGATGTACTTCAACTACAACGGGTACGTAGGCGGGCACAACGCGATGGGCGTCACCGAGCCCGCCCGGCAGTGGTACCTGGCCGAGGGATATACCGCGCAGGACTACGACACGTTCGTCCTAATACAGAACCCCGGCGAAAAGGCGGCGAACGTCGACGTGAACCTCCTGAGGAAGGATAGCCACGTCGGGAAGGTGTCGTTCGTTCTTCCCGCCAGGAGCCGTAAAACCATTAAGGTCGATGACGTGCCCGGGTTCGAGGCGGCGGAGGTTTCAACCGAGGTACAATCCGACGTTGACGTGATAGCCGAGCGTGCCATGTACTTCAACGCCGGTGGGCGGACCGGCGGGCACGACTCGACCGGCGTCAGCGAAGCGGCAGGGAAGTGGTACCTGGCCGAGGGGTACACCGGGGGCTCGTTTGATACTTATGTACTGATAATGAATCCCGGTAATTCCGTCGCGAAAGTAAAGAGCACGTTCATAAGGGCCGACGGGTACACCTGGTCCAGGACGGACTCACTGCTCCCGAACTCCCGATTCACGGTTCACGTCGACGAGATGCCGGGTTTTGACAACGCGGAGGTGTCCACCCTGGTGGAGGGCCAGGACGGCGCGAAAGTGATAGCCGAGCGCTCGATGTACTTCGTCTACAATGACGTCTACCCCGGCGGCCACGACTCCACGGGAGTAACAGACCCCGGTACGACCTGGTACTTCGCCGAGGGCTACACCGGCAACTAAACCGTCACCCAAATGGGGTCTGGCCCAAGCTGTTGTATGGCCACCAGGTGGGGTCAGCGCCTTTAAGCGGTGGCCTGGAGTAAACGTTACGGCTAGAAGGCCTGACCCCTTTCTGTAAGACAAGCGGCGGTCAGACAAGAACGACATCCCCGGGATGTTGCCGTTGCAACATCCAGCCAAACCCTGCCCCATTATGCAACAGCCCGGGGCGTTGCGATACAATTAGCGGCATGGATTACTTGTGCTGCCCCGCGTGTCATGGTGTCCTCGAGGAAGGAACGAAGGTTGCTCCACATCTTACCTGCGCTGAATGCGGAGCGGTTTTTCCGTCGAACATCGGCGTAACCGACTTCGTGGATTCCACCACGCTGGACGATTTCGCCATGTGGCAGCACGGACTCTACGATGGTGAGGAAGGGCCGAGGGATGTGCCCGATTATGCCGAGCCGGAGGCGGTCCGACGCCACACCGACCACTGCCTGGGGGTCGCCCGCGAGCATGGTTTCCTCATGCCCACCTGGCTGGGGGTGCGGTGCCGCGAGGTCACCGACACGCTTGGCCCCCGGGAGGGCGAGTGGCTGCTGGACGTGGGGTGCAGCGTGGGGACGGTCCTGAACTCGATGAACGCGATCTACGGGATCCGGGGGGTCGGGGTCGACTTCAGCGGGGCGGCGATAAAGGCGGCTTCAGCGTACAACCCCTGCGGCAACGAGTACTACGTCGCGGACGCGCTCCGGCTTCCGGTGATGGATGCCGCCTTCGACCTGGCGGTCAGCTACGGGGTGATAGAGCACGTGTCTGACCCCGAACAGATGGTGAGGGAGATGGTCCGAATCCTGAAGCCGGGTGGTCGGATGCTTATATATACGCCGTGCAGGAATGACGCCTGGAGCTGGCACTGGTGGCAGAGGGTCACGTCGGGGGAGCGTTATGACCTGGGGGTCGAGAACCTGTGGGGGCACGAAAGGGAGAAGTTCCTGTCCCCGCCACAGCTTGCGTCATACCTCGAGGGGGCGGGGCTCGACCGGGTTGACACCGTGGCCGTGCACACGCTCTACACATTGATGTTCGACGAGATGTTTCCCAACGCGGTCTTTCTCCTGCTGGCCCGGCCGTGGGCGTTCGGGGCGGTTCGCCGGATACTGGAACTGGCCGACTCGTTGCCAAACGACCGTGGCTACGGAAACGAGTTCCTGGCTGTCGGATGGAAGCCACGGGAGGACTGAAACAGTTGCGAGAAACCGCGATGATAATCTACGGCGGCATCAGGAGGTTCGTCGCCGACGCCTGTGATTACCGGAACCTCAACCCCGATGAGCGTCACATGTTCTGGAAGAGACTCCAGGCCGCGGCGTTTCTCGCGCTACTCCCGGTCTTCCTGGTGATTGGCGCTCTCTCAAAGGCCACCAGGTGGGGTCAGCGCCTTTAAGCGGTGGCCGAGAGTAAACGTTACGGCTAGAAGGCCTGACCCCTCATGTCACACAAGCGGCGGTCAGACAAGAACGCCATCCCCGGGCATGTGACGTTCAAAACTCTGCTTGAACCCACGCCCCACAATGCATATGCCCTGGGGCGGGACCCCTCCCCCGTTGACCAAAGGGCGGTCCCTATGCCGGCAAGATGCCGGCGCTACGAGGGAGACACTATGCAACAGCCCAAGGGCGAGACCCCTCCCTCCCCAAAACGCAAGATGGTACCGGGTACTATCTTGCGTTTTGCCAATAATTGGCAGGAATATTGCGTTGGTGCCTGTCACCATCTTGCGTTTTATTGGTTATGAGGCCAATCTCCTGAAGGGGCGGATGTCCACGATGGGGGAGACCCTGCCGCCCCCGTGGCTTAGGTAGTAACGCCTGGCCGCGTAGATGGCGGCCGCGTAGAGCAGTATCCAGGCGACCGTGAGAAGGACCGCCCCTGGGCTTCCCGGGTGGTACAGGGGGAACACGAACATCAGGAAGCGCTTCACCGCTCCCTCCCCCAGGAAGTGGACGAAGAAGATGTTGTCGGTGTTCTCCATCCCGTATGTCCCCACCATGAACCGGAACGCCCAGATACTTACTATTATCTGCAGCAGCGCGAAAGCGGCGGCGGCGCCGTGGGCGACCCTTGACGCGCAACGGTCGATGAACACCGCGACGCATATGAGCAGTAGCGGCACCAGGGGGACCAGGTATCGTTGCACCGGGGCCGCACCGCCGTTCCACGACTGGAAGGTGCCCAGGAACAGGGCGTGCAGGCCGATGCACAGGGGGAAGAAGGCCCACCAGCGCTCCCACTCCAGGCGGTTATTTTGAAGGGCGAGGCCGATGGGGGACAGCAGGTACAGGGGCGCGAATATGAGCAGCCCCCAGGCCCGGTCCAGGAACAGCCCCGGTATGCCCCACACCGAGTTGGTCCCCCAGAATCCGCCCTGGAACTTGCTTCCCCCCGAGGCGGTGAGCCCCTTGAGCAGGTTGGGGCCGTAGGTGATGCCGGTCAGCAGCAGCAGGAGTGCCAGGGACAGCGCGGCCGGGAGCAGCCACCAGCCGAGGAGCCGACGCGTCCTGCCGGGAGTGACGATGAGGAAAAGGACGAAGAGCGCAATCGAGATAGCGATGTACTTGGGGTGAAACAGAACAACCATTCCGGCCGACAGCCCTCCAAGGAATGCGAACGTGGGCTGCCCGGACTCCTTCAACCGCCAGCAACTCCAGGTCCCGAGGGCGAGGAGGAATATGGCCGCCGTCTCCGGGTAGATGGACCGGGAGTAAAACAGTAGCGGGTAGCTGAGGAACCCGAACAGCGTCACCCCCCCCGCCACCTTCCGGCTGGCGAACCTGTCCGCGGTCGCGAACGTCAGGGCGGCCGCGCCGCAGGTGAGCAGTATCATCGTCAGCGCCGCGCCCTTGTACCCCAGCAGTCGGAAACCCGGTAGCACGAGTAGAGAAAGGAACATGGGGTGGGTCGAAACGTTGTCCCGCGTCACGTGCAGCATCATTATGTCCTGCTCGAAGTACGAGGCGTACTGCTCGAGCTCGTAGTTGTTCTCCAGGTCGAGGTCGCCGTCCCTGATGACGCTCTCGGTGATTATCAGGTAATGGGGCTCGTCGCCCCGGGTGGTCGGCGAGCCCTTGTAACGTGGGAACACCAGCAGGAGCAGCGTATAGACGAAAAGGCAAAGGGTGAAGATAACAATGGATGTCCGGGACCTGGCCGGCACCCGCATCCACGCGTATGCCAACCCTCCCCCCTCTTCGCTCCCCTCCTGGCGGGCAGCGCCGCCGCCTACCTCTTCCTGCATACCAGCACCAGGTCATAAGCGAGAGACGGGGCGAGACGCCCCAGCTCCATTGACAGCCGGTAGAGAAAACCAAACCGGGGGGACGTGAGCCGCGCGACAAGCCAGTCCACTCTTCTGCCGGGGGGCCTCCACCAGTTGAGGATCCACTCCAGGTAGATGCCGGTCCGCCGGAGGACCTCGAACCCGTTGGAGTAGAGCAACGACCTGATCTCCCCCAGGTTCATCTCCACGATGTGTTCCGGGTGAACCGGCATCTCCCGGTGGTTGGTCCTGGCCAGCAGGCGGTCCCGGTTGGGTGTTGACAGTATAAGGGTGCCGCCCGGGGCCAGGACACGCCTCCACTCACACAGCGCGGCGGTGGGGTCCGGCACATGTTCGATTATCTCCCCGGCGTATACCGTGTCGAACATACCGTCGTCCCACGGCAGTCGCGTAGCGTCGGCGACGACCCATTCCCACTCCGGCACCAGCCCGCGCATCTTCTCCATCGCCGCCGAGTCAAGGTCGCAGCAGGTGATGTCGAACTCCCAGTCGGTGGACAACAGGAAGAAGATACTGTAGCCGGAGCCGACGTCGAGGACCTTGCTTCCCGGCCTGATGCAGGTGTGGAAAAGCCGCCCAAGGGTCCGAAGGCGGGCCTGGTGAAACGCGTGGAAGAACGGGTGCTCGACGACGTACTCGTCCTGGTGGGAGTCCTGCTGGTAGTAGAGTTTAAGCAGTGCCGCGTCGGTTATCTTCACCCCGATGTCCCGTGTCTCCCCTGCGCATGTGATTCGTACGACCATGTCCGGGGAGATCACGACATCCTGGTCGCGGGAGGCACTGGCCGCCCCTGGCGCCCTCTCGCCATCGGGATAGAAGATGGCGAGGAGCCCCTCGTCCCCGGCAAGCCAGTCGATCACCACCTCCGCCGGTCCGGGACGCACACCCTCGAACGACCACGTCCCAAGCTTTTCGTCTTCGCCACCGGAACCCCGCCGCAGGATGGCAACGTCCACTGTCCCGCCGGGGACATCTATCCGGATCCCGGGGAAAGGCTTCCCCGATATGACCACCTCCGCGGGAGTATCTACTGTCACGATTCCCCCAGCACCCGGTCAAGGTAACCCTTGAGCGTATTCCTGAGGGCGGGGGGAGAGAAATCGGCGAGCCGCTCTCGTTGCCCTTCAATGACCGCCCGGCGCAGTACGCCCTCGGGCCGGATGATGTCCATAAGCTCGCCGACCCCGGGGAAGTTCTTTTCACTGAACGTGACCCCGGCGCCGCCCAGGGTGTAGGGGACGGCGGTCGAGGAGTAAGCCAGCACCGGAAGGTCGAACGCCATGCTCTCCACCAGCGGCACCCCGAAGCCCTCGTGCTCGCTCATCGAGAGGAAGAGGTCCGCGTCCCTGTAGCAGGCGGCGAGGTCGGCGTCGCTTACCCGCCCGGTGAAGTGCACGTTGCCCCAGAGGCCGAACGAGTCCACCAGCCACTGTAACTGGGCGTCGTAACGGTCGACCCATGATGCTCCCACCAGGAACAGGTGCGAGGACGAGTCGATGCAGCGGTTGTAGTAGTAGAAAGCCCTGAGAACGTCCTCCAGGTGCTTATTGGGTACCGCCCTGCCGACGAAAAGCACCTTGAAGGCGCTCCGGTAGGCGTCCATCGGTCCCTTTTCGCTCTCCCGCGCCAGCAGCCCCTGGTAATCCACGAAAATCGGCAGGACCGCGGTCTTCTCCGGGTCGAACCCGGCCCCGACCAGCTCCAGCCGGTTGAACTCGGAGTCCCCCAGCGCCAGCTCGCATCCGGCCAGTTCGGGGAGGAGTTCGCGGCCCAGGCGGCAGAACTCCGCCACTCCCTTGTCGTAAGCGGCGAAGAACTCCGGGGGGGTGATGTTATGGTAGATGAGCACGCGCCGGTTCCTCGACTCCAGGTACTGCCGGTAGTTGGGGCAGAACAGCGAATAGTGATAGATAAGGAGGTCCTCCTCCGACTCCATGAACGATGAGTACTCCTCATCCGGGCGGGCGGATTGCCGCCCGAACTCATCACGGGTGTTCGCGAATATGCCGGTATCGAACCCCCAGGAGGCAAGCGCGCGGTCGATCTCCATCACCTGGTTGCTGACCGCGTCACCGTACTCCAGGCGCGCGCATAGCTGACATATCCTCAACTGTCATTCACTCCCAGGGCGTCGAGTAGTCTACCGATGACCGACTCCCAATTATACTCTCCAATGACGTAACGCCGCCCGGCCTCACCCAGTCGATCCGCCCGCTCCCCGTCTTCGAGTAGCGCCAGGAGCGCGAGGGAGAACTCGGGGTAGTCGCCAAACGCAAGGCCGCCCCCGCTTGCCCGCACGTGCTCTCGTGTCACCTCGCAGTCGCGGTTCACCAGGGCAGGCGTGCCGGCGAGCCACGACTCCAGCAGCACTATCGAGAAGCTCTCGTTGACCGAGGGCTGGCAGAAGACCCGCGCGGCGGCGTAGGCGTCCCACTTCTCACGCTCGGTGACCGTTCCCAGGTCGAAAACGATGTGGGAGGAGTCCGGGGGCACCCGCACGTCCCCGGCGCCGATGAGTACCAGGGACGCCGCGCCCGGCCGGGAGGCGGCGAAACGGCGGAAGTACTCGATAAGCAGCGGGGTGTTCTTTCCCGCTTCCCGCCTGCCGGCGTAGAGAAGGAAATCCCCCCTCACCGGGTAACGGTTCCGAAAAGCGCATGCGTCGCCGTCCCGGGGGTGCAGGCCCATGCCCACCACCGGCCCGGGGTCACTGGTATCCAGAAGGCGGGACGCGAGCCGCCTTTCACCGGGGCTGTTGAAGATAAGGCCCCGGGCGGAGGTGAGCATACGCGTGATGAGCGACTGGTGGGCGAACGGCTCATCGTGCAGGCACGGTATTATGTAGGAGCGCTCGGGAACGATCATCGACCCGAAGTATGTCGTACCGAAGAGGTACGGCAGGAACAGGAGATGTGAGTACTCTCCCGCGTTCTCCCGGATGTGCCCCAAGAGCCCCTCGCTGGTGACAACCCCTTCAAGCCAGCGGGTCTGCTCATCCTCGCTCAACCGCGCTCCTTCGGAGATCGACTTGATGACGCGGTGAACCGCGGGGTCACCCAGCCGGGTTTCGGCGGGAAAGCGCGTGACCCTCACACCGTTTTGCGTCGACTCCCCGGCGGGGTAATGGTTCTTCCAGGTGTGGTGGTCTAATGCCTGGGTGGTGAGCGCGCTGACACGGTACCCGCGGCGGGCAAGCTCCTCCGCGGTGAGGCGGGCCAGGTTCTCAGCGCCCCCGATGACCTCCTCCCCGTAGCGGGGTACCACGAAGGCGGGGTGGAAATCGGCGGCTGGCCTTGCCGGCAACTTGCTCTCCCGTCACCTTTTACGGGCCGACGAGATGAAGCCCGCCGGACCGTTTCCGGGGCCGTCTCCGGGCAATGTGTTGGTGGAAATCCCGGTGAAACCCGCCAGCGCCAGCGCTTCCTCGACCACCGTGGGAACGCACCAGGCGGGGGCGGGGCCTCCCAGGGCGTAACTGTGGACCGCCACCGCGATAACGCCGCCCGGCCCGATAGCCAGGTACGACCTGCGGGAGAGGTCAATCAGCGCCTCCGGCCTGAGCCAGAAGGCGAGGTCGCTTACCAGCACCGCTTCCAGGCTTTCCTCCCGGACCTGCCAGAGGAAGGAGACGGGACCGGTTGAAACCGCCGGGGGGCCGACGCCGGCACGGTCTTCCCAACTGGACCCCGGGGATATCTCCAGCACGTCCACGCCGTTTTCCCCCAGCGTCTCCACCAGGCCCGCCGGACACGGGCCAAGGGCCGCGACCCGGCCGGCTCCACCGAGCACTTCCGTTACCGCCGTGCTCATCGTCCGCGCCTCGTCTTCACCGATGAGCGACCCGGCCAGCCCGCAGAGGTCTTCCTCGGCGGCCTTCGCCTGTGCCCTTGAAGCGATGGCCTCCCTGCGCAGGGCCTCCAGTGCCATGGCCACGTGCCGGTTGAACGCGGTCTGCTCCCTCTGAATAGGCCCTACGGCGATGCGTGCCCACAGGCGTGCCAATCTTTTCACCAGTATTACCAGGGGGCGGATGAACTGCTTATCGGTGTCCACCGGGTACGCGGTGGTAACCTCCCAGGCGGAAAGGGCGCGGGTGGCGGCGTAGTCGAGCGCCGGTGCCGGGGGCAGGCCGCCGGGCTCTTCCTCGTCGGGCAGGCGTTCGGCCAGCCGCGACTCTACCTCGTGGGTGTAGACACCGGCCTGCCTGCGTTCCTCCACCCTGCGAGCGACATCTTCCTGCAGCGAGGCCGCGTCAACCGACTCTCCCTCTAACTTAAGCTCTCCCAAGATTACCTCCGGGATTATGCGGGCGCCTGGCGCTTGAATTGCCATTGGATTATACCTGAAACCGCACGGCAGTTGAAACGGAAGGTAACCACGGGGGCCAACGAGAAGGTAGAATAAGAGTCAGTGGGCGCGAAGGCGCGAAGGCGAGAAGGAGTTGGTCGGTATTCGGTTCAGTCGAGGGGTGGAAGTCGCGTTAGCGGTGTTGTTGGTCTGTGCCGTGCTCATATCGCTACCCGGGTGTTTGGAGAAGACCGTGTTGGTTCCCCGGGTCGAAGGCATGAGCATAGCCGAAGCGAGAAAGGTGCTCCGCGAGGCGGGTCTCACCGTGGAGGGGGGCGGTGACGTGGCCGCGGCCGGGGACTTCTTCGTAAGCTACACGGAGCCCCCGGTGGGCAACGAGATAAAGGAGGGGTCGCCGGTTCGGTTGGTGATGGCGGTTGAGGTACCGGACCTCATCGGGTCTGTTGAACCGGAGGCGATAGAGATACTGGGTTCACTGGGCCTGGAGACTGTTGTCGAGCGTGCATACGACGAGGTGGCGGCACACGGGACGGTGGTGTCGCTCGAGCCCGGAGTCGGTACAGAGTGCACCCTCGATACCCGGGTGAGGATGACGGTGAGCAAGGGCTCCGCGTTTATCGCATGCCCCGTATGCTTAGGGAAGGGCTGGGTGTATGAGTACTCCAACTGCGACGACGACAGTTTCAAGTGGTGCCGCGACAACGTGCAGGTTTCCTGCAAGAACTGTAATGGGACCGGGAAGGTTCCCCGCGACGACGCCGAACAGTAGGTGCCTGGCTCAACTGTCGCGTTCGAGGTGTCGGCGCAAGACGATGTCCGTAATGCGACGGGGGTGCCTGGCACCAGGCCGAGCAACGTGAGGTGGAGTAAAAAAGACCCCCCGGGGCGGAAAAGACAGGGCCGGTGCGTATATAAAATGTTAGAGTAACGGCGGTTTGAGTGAGCAGGAGTTAGTAACGCATGAAGATATTGCTTACCGGTAGCAAGGGGCAGCTTGGAACCGACTTTCAACTGGTGTCCGAGGACAGGCACCAGGTGGTCGGGTACGACCTGGACCTGGACATCACCGACCGGGGGGCGGTCCAGCGTCGCGTGGCCGATGTCGCCCCCGACCTGGTGGTGAACGCCGCGGCTTTCACCGACGTGGACGGTGCCGAGTCGGACGAGATCGCATGCTACCGGGTCAACGCGCTCGGGGCGCAGAACCTGGCTCTTGGCTGCCTGGAGGCGGGCATCCCACTGCTTCACGTGTCCACCGACTTCGTGTTCAACGGCGAGGGCGAGTCGCCGTACACCGAGTTCGACCGACCGGACCCCAGGGGCGTTTACGGAAAGAGCAAGTACGCCGGGGAGTGTTACGTGACGGGACTCCTGAACCGGTATTACATCTGCAGGACCTCCTGGCTTTTCGGCGTGGGGGGCTCCAATTTCGCAAAGACGATGCTGGAGGCCGGCCGCGAGAGGAACAGCGTGCGGGTGGTTGATGACCAGGAGGGGAGCCCCACGTACTCCAGGGACCTGGCCCGCAAGATACTGGAGATAATCGAGGGCGGTTCTTACGGGACCTACCACCTGTCCAACTCCGGCAGTTGCACCTGGAACGAGTTCACAAGAGTCATCTTCGAGATGGCCGGCATCAACACCCCGGTGCTGCCGGTATCCACCGCCGAACTGGGCCGGCCGGCTCCTCGTCCCCGCTACTCGGTGATGCGGGGGCTGGCGCTCGAGATGCAGGGCATCGAGCCGATGCGCCATTACCGGGAGGCGGTCCGGGAGTTCATCCTGCGGGACCTCCCCGATTGGGAGAAGCGGGGGGAACAGAGTTGAGATGCCTGCACATCATCCACCGCTACTGGCCCGCCAGGGGCGGCTCGGAGAAGTTCATGATTGAGATAAGCGAGCGGCTGGCCGCCGACGGGCACCAGGTTACCGTCTATACCACCGACGCGATCGATATCCAGCACTTCTGGTTGGGCGGTAAGGAGAGGATCGACAGGCCGACCGAAACGCGGGGCTCCGTCGAGATCCGCCGCTTCAACGTCAAGAGGCTGCCCAAGCACGCCCGGGCGCTCAAGGTGCTGGAGAAGGTCCCCGGGCTTGCGCCGAAGAGCGTCTTTTCCTTCCCGTCACCGATGGTCCCCGGCATGCTGAAACAGATACGCGCGGCAGGGGAGTTCGACATAGTCCACGCCACCGCCCTGCCCTACGACTCGATCCTCTACACGGGGTACAGGGTCGCCAGGAGGCAGGGTATTCCGCTGGTGATGTCGCCGTTCTTCCACCTGGGAGAGTCCGGCAGTGACGAGGTGAGCCGCTTCTATACACGCCCACACCAGATGCGGCTGGTGATGGAAGCCGACAGGGTGTTGGTGCAGACCGAGATCGAGAGGGATTTCCTTCTCCAACAAGGCTACCCGGCTGACCGGATGCTGCTTCTCGGTATGGGCATAAGCCCCGGAGAGCTTGCCGGGGGGAATGGGGACCGCTTTCGCGAGAAGTACGGGGTCCTGGGGCCGATAGTCTGCTACATAGGACCGAAGACGTACGACAAGGGGACGTTCGACCTGGTAAGGGCGATGGAAACCCTCTGGCGTGGGGGGGACCCGTCCAGCCTGGTCCTCGCCGGCTCCAATATAGAGGACTTCCGGCGCTTTCACGAGGAGCTACCCGAGAAGATACGGTCCAAGTGCCTCATGCTGGACTTTATCCCCGAAGAAGACAAGCTGGACCTGCTCGACGCCTGCGAGTTGCTGGTGCTGCCCTCGCGGTCTGACTCGTTCGGTATAGTGTTCCTTGAGGCGTGGTTCTACGGCAAGCCGGTGGTGGGGGCCCGGGCGGGGGGCATTCCGGGGCTGGTCAGGGACGGCATAGATGGCCTCCTGGTGCCGTTTGGTGATCGGAAGGATCTGGCATTGTCGATAAGGAAGCTGCTGTTCGACAAGGAGTACGCGCGCGAGCTCGGCCGGGCCGGCCGGGAGCGGGTGCTGTCCGAGTTCACCTGGGACCAGAAGTACGAGAAGGTGAAACGTCTCTACCTGCGGCTGACCGGTACGGAGGCTCCCGATGGGGATGCATCTTCCACTTGAGGGGCGACGGGCTCTAGGGAGGCCCCGAACCTGGTCCCCTCAAGTCGCCCTCCGGGGTAACAGAAAGCGAAAAGGGGTAATAAACTGAAGAACGAAGGCGTTGGCGTAGAACAGGTAATGGAGGAGGTCAACCGGGCTGTAGCGGCGCCGGCGACCCTCCTTGCCGACCTCTGGGCCGAGGAGAAGACGAACGCCCCGAACCTGTCCTTCCTGTACCCTCCCCACTCCAAGTCACTGGAGGTCAACCTCGACCTCGTGAGCAAGAACTGGGAGGTGGACGGCGACTTCGAGATAAGCTCCAGGCGGCGGTTGATCGGGGGGCCGGTGGTGGTCCTCAAGCGCTTCCTCCGCGGCCTGATGAGCTGGTACATCAACCCTATCCTTCACCAGGTCAGGAAGTTCAACATGATGGTCACCCGTACCCTGTACGACCTGGGCAGCAACGTAGAGGAGCTCCAGGACCGTATCTCACATATCGAGAAGCGGGTGGAGGAGGAGCGCCTGTCCGCGCTGGAGCAGCGCCTGGAGCGCCTGGAGAACGGGGAGGATGAACAGTAGTGTCCCTGGAACCTGAGCCGGTAAGCGTCATCGTGTTGAGCTGGAACGGCCTCGAGGTCACCCGCGACTGCCTGAGGACCCTGCTGGATCGGACATCTCAACCCCGCTTCGACGTGGTGGTGGTGGATAACGGCAGCACCGACGGCACAGTGGAGTATCTCCGGTCCGTCACCGGGATAACCCTCATCGAGAACGGGCATAACCTCGGCTTCGTGGGGGGCAACAACGTGGGCATCCGGGCCACCGGGGGCGATGTCCTGCTGCTGAACAACGATACCGAGATAATCCAGGACGACTGGCTGGAGCGCATGCAGGAGTTGGCTTACTCCTCGGAGGATATCGGGCTGGTGGGGTGCAGGCTGGTGAACGCTGACGGCAACCTGGTTCACGCGGGTACCTACATGCCGCTGCCAAGCTTCTGGGGCCAGGAGTACCCGGGGGACGAGCGGGACATCGGGCAGTACGCTGACGACCGCGAGGTGGAGGGTGTCATCGCCGCATGCGTGTATATCAAGCGCGAGGTTATTGACACCATAGGCCCGCTGGACGAGGAGTTCTTTTCCTACTACGAGGATTCCGATTACTGCCTGAAAGCACGGCAAGCGGGCTACCGCGTGTTCTGCTGCGGCAGCGCGACCGTGAAGCACCTGGAGAACGCTTCCACCGACCTTAATCGCATGGACTTCTCCGGTACCTTCAAGCGCTCGCGGGAGGTGTTCATGGGGAAGTGGAAGGAGCAGTACGATTCCCTCTACACCCGAAAGCTCACCTGGCGCTCTTTCATATCCACCGGAGGCCTGTACTCGCGGGCGACGAGGAAGCTACTGTGGGCGCTGGACAGGGTGGGCGTAGAATTGAACCTGGCGTTCCTGGAGGGAGTGGACCGCGCCGTACTCGATGATTTCAGGATAAACGACATGAAGAACCGGGGAGCTGACAGGGACCGCCCCCAGGTTGTATTCGGACCGCCGGAAACGCTCTCCTCCGCGGACGGCTCCTACAATATCGCTTACACGTTCACCATCTACGACCGGTTCTCACCCCTGGCGGTGAGGGAGATGAACCGGATGGACGAGGTATGGGTCACCAGTGAGTTCCAGAGAGATGCCGCCCGGGCGTCCGGTGTGGACCGGGACGTGGTGGTGATGCCCCTGGGCGTCGACCCTGAGTACCACAACCCGCGTATTACCGGGTACCCGCTAACCGGCCGCTTCGCGTTCCTGGCCCCCGTCGACTGGGGCCCCGGCCTGGCGTCCGAGACGGTGATCCGGGCATATACCGACGAGTTCGCGGCCGACGAGAACGTCGTCCTGGTCATGGTAGTGAACACGCCTGACGAGGCCGGGCCGGCCTACGTGGAGGAAGCCGTCGAGGCCATGAACCTGGCCACGGGGCGGGCGCCGGTGGTCTTCGTGATGGACCACGACATACCGGTCTACCTGGCGGGCAGCCTGTACCGGTCGGTGGACTGCCTGGTGCTTCCGGTCAGGGCGTCGGAGGCGGGCACGACCGCGGTTGAGGCGCTTGCCTGCGGGACGCCGGTGGTAGCCACCGACTGGGGTTCAAATGCCCGTCTGGTGAACGGGAAGTCCCTGTTCGGGATTGACTGCCGGCAGTTGCCGTCTCCCGAGGAGGGGCTGAACTGGGCCGAGCCGGAGTACAACCACTTGAGAGAGCTCATGCGGGCGGTGTTCGACAGTGGAGGGGCACGAGAGGAGGCGCTGCTTGCCTCCAGCCGCATACGCGCCGAGTTGTCATGGGACGGTATTGCTTCAAAGATGGTCGAGAGGCTGGATGGCATCTAATACCGTAATTATGAGACGGGACACTAACAACGGCGGTAACGGGCCAACCAAGGCGGAAGACGGGGAAGCGCGGCCCGATCGGCTGGCGCGCCTGGCCAGGGCTCACTGGCCGGTAGTAGTCGTGCTGGGAATCATGACCGTCGCGTTCCTGGTGAGGCTGCATTACCTCGCCAGGCACAGTGAGTATACCGCGGACAGCTACTACTTCCTCATCCTGGCGCGGTCCATCAGGGATACGTTCACATACACCGTCAGGGGTGTCACGCACATAAAGTACCTTCCCGGTTACCCCATAGCGACATGGCTCGGCGGGTACCTGTCGGGAGGCCTGGAGAACTCGGCCAACATGATAGCCCTGCTCGGCGGTTCCCTGACCGTCCTCACCACCTACGGTATCGGCAGGGAGCTGATGAACCGCTGGACCGGCCTGGTTGCCGCCCTCATCGTCGCCTTCGCGCCCACGTTCCTGAAGTGGACGTGTCTTCCCATGACCGAGGGGCTGTTCACGTTCCTGTTCTCGGGCGGGATATACCTCGTCATCACCGGTTGCAAGCGGGCGTCGATGCCACGGCGGATGCTGGGGGCGCTGGCCGGCGGCCTCTGTTTCCTGACCCGGTGGGAGGGAATCTTGTTCCTCCCCCTGATGGTGCTTATCGTAATGATCTTTATCAGGGGTTCCCGGCTCAAGCCGTGGGAACCCCCGGTGATGCTCGCCCTCTTCGGGGGGCCGATGGTGATATACATGGCCCGGAACAAGATCGCGACCGGAAGTATGACGGCGTACACCGGAGAGTACGACAACTACACCCCGGGTGTGACTTTCAGCATCCTGAAGCACCGCCTCAAGGTCTATGCGTGGAACGGTACCTCGGACGCCATATTCTCGGTCCTCTTCTATGCCGGGGCGTTCTGGTGCCTCATCCGGAAGAGGTGGAAGGCGTTTCTGGTGGTAGGCGGCTGGTTCGGGCTTTTCGTGGTTTTCCACATGTTCTGGTACTACTCCTACGAGCGCTTCATGGCCCCGGCGGCCCCGGCGGTGGCCCTGATGATAGGCTTCCTTCTGGTGGACCTCGCGACCAGTGCCGGGAAGGTGTTCGGCTCCGAAGGCCAGGTGGCGGCGAGGACATCGGGCGGGAAGTTACAAGGGGGCACCCGGACCGCGCTGCTGGCGTCGGCGAGGTGGCTGGCCTGGCTGGCCCTTGCCTGCCTGCTGGTGGTGACGGTGACTCACGGGTTGGTCCGGGCCGACCGGGTCATCGAGGAGAACTACAAGGCGTTCGCCGACGACCACGGCGGTAAGGGCATCGGTGAGGCGGCCTTGTGGCTGGAGGAGAACGCCCCGGGGCAGGCGGTTGCGGTAGATGCCGGCCCGTACTTCCAGTGGCTGTACTCTTCGGGGGAAGTCCTCTACCTCAGGCCGGTGCCGTGGGACCTGCCGGTGGAGGACAGGGATGTCGAGCACCCCGATGTCCCGGGCAAGCTGTATCAGCGCGGAGTTCGATACATGGTGATAGGGCAGACCGAGAAGGGCGTGGATGACGAGCTCAAGTTGTTCGGTATAGTGGACGACGCGAGGCAGCGGGTAAGGGAGATCGCGCGATGGGTCAACCACTATGAGTACCCGGAGCCGCACGACCTCGAGACGGTGATATTCGAGGTATTACCACCCAATTGACGAAACATTTTTCAAGGGGGATTGCCTGGCGAATCGGGGGGCGTGATTGGCTGACATGGAGATGACGGGGGTCGGGAAGCCGGAGAAGGCCGACGGGGAGAATGCCGGCGCAAAGAAGGGGCAGGGCTCCGGTGAGAGGCGGCCCGACAGGGCGTTCCTCATCTTCGTGCTGGTGTTGATCGGCGGGTATATCGCGCTTTTTCTCACCCTGTCGCTTCTCCGCTACGCCAACTTCCGGGCCTCGTCGCTGGACACCGCGATCTTCAACCAGGTCACCTGGCTGCTGTCGCGGTTCGACGGAGCTACCAGCACTATAAGGGGAATGAACCTCTTCGGCGACCACATGGCGCCGATACTGTTCCTGCTGATGCCGCTGTACTGGGTGCGCGGCAACGCTCCCGCCCTGCTCGCGATTCAGACCGTCGCCCTCGGCCTGGGGGCGCTCCCGCTGTACCTGCTGGCACGGGACAAGCTGAAGAGCCGCCCGGTGGCGCTTGCGGTCGCGGTGGCCTACCTGGCCTACCCGGCGCTACAGCACTTCAACCTCTTCGATTTCCACCCGGAGTCCCTGGGCCTCTGCTTTCTCCTTTTCGCGTTCCTGGCGATTGACAGAAAGAAGTTCACCTGGTTCTACGTCCTGTGCTTCGCCGCGGCCATCTGCAAGGAGGACATGGTGCTGGCGGTGCTTGTGCTGGGCCTCCTGGTCTACTTCAAGTACGACCGGCGCGCCGGCAAGATAGTGGCCATCGGCTCCGCCGGTTACTTCCTGGTCTCGGTGCTGTTTCTCCTTCCCGCGTTCGCACCGGTGGGGTACCAGTACGGCGGGCGCCTGGGGCAGTTCGGCGAGACTCCCCTGGAAGCCGCCAGGAACATGGCGTTCCACCCGCTTCGCACGTTCAACATTCTTGCCACGAGGCAGAACCTCCGATATTTCTTCGACCTCCTGCTCCCTGTGGGGTTCCTGTGCCTGCTGGCGCCCACCTACCTTCTGCCGGCGGCGCCGGCGTTCATAATCAACATGGTCAGCAGTTTCTCGCCGCAGCACACCATCCTGAACCAGTACACCGCCGCTATGACGCCGTTCATATTCATAGCCGTTATCTTCGGCTTGAGGAAGATAAAGAACTGGGCGGAGGGAGGGTTCAGGCAGCGGTACGTGATGGGCGCGGTCGCGTTCGTGATGATCGCCTGCGCGTTTGCCGGCAACTTCTACTTCGGCCCAAGCCCGCTATCCGGTTCCTGGAACACGAAGCTCTACAGCTCCGACTCTCACATAGACGCCATGCGTGAAGGTATCTCCATGATACCCGAGGACGCGTCGGTTTCCGCCCAGGTGTTCATGCTGGCGCACCTGTCGCAGCGAAAGCACCTGTATATGTTCCCTGAGCCTTTCGTGGAGTACGTCGACCGGGAGTACTTCGACGGCCTGGGTGATGGGGCGAAGATCATCTTCCCCCAGACCTACCGCCACCTGGAGAAGGGGGCCGACACATCGGAGTTCCCCCTTCCCGAGGTCGAATACATCGCTCTTGACAGCGGTTCGTCGGTGTGGCCGCTGCCCGCCGACCAGTACGAGAAGGTCGTAGGGGGCGTGTTGGAGAGCGGGGAGTACAGGACCGTTTTCGAGCGCGACGGGGTCATGATCTTGAAGAAACGGGACTGAAAATGCCTAAACCGCGCATGCACGGAAGGGGCCAGGCCCCCAACGTGCGTTTTGCGCCATTGGTGCCAGGCACCAGTGGCGCGTTTGGGGGGGGAGCCTGGTGACCTCCAGGGAGCGGTGGAACCGGACCGACTGGCTCATCCTCGCCGGCCTCCTGGCGCTGGTGGTGCTGGTGTGGTCACGGGTGCTGTTCAGCCGGGAGTGGTCTTTCGGCGTTGAGCTCGACTTCATCCGCCAGTTCTACCCGGCGCGGTTCTTCGCCACCGAGTCGCTGGCCGGCGGTTCGTTTCCGCTGTGGAACCCGTACATGCTTTGCGGGCATCCGTTCTTCGCCTCGTACCAGACGGCGATGCTTTACCCCATCAACCTGGCGATGGTGGGCTCCTACGCCATGGTAGGGGCGGATTATTCCCTCAAGGCCCAGTGCGCATTCGTGGTTATTCATTTCTACCTGGCGGGCGTCTTCACCTATATCCTGGCGAAAGACCTCAAAATCGGCCGGGCAGGATCGGCGGTGGCGGCGGTAACGTACATGTTCTGCGGATTCATGGTCGCCCACGCCGGCCATATGAACCAGCAGAGCTCGGCGGCGTGGATCCCCCTTATCTTCCTGCTCTTCTACCGCTCGCTTTCCCGGCGCCGCTTCTCTTACTCGGTGGCGGCCGGCGTGGCGGTTGGCATCGCGCTACTGGCGGGACACATCCAGTCGGTGTTTTACGTCTGCGTTCTGCTGCTGGGGCTCGTGGCCCTCACGGCGCTGCAGAGGTACCGTGGCGATCCACAGAAGACGGGTCTCGCCTACGGTGTTGCCGCCCTGGGAACAACGGTAGCGGTGGGGGCGGCGCTGGCGGCGGCGCAACTGGTCCCGACCTACCAGCTCATCGGATTGTCCACCCGGCAGGAGATACCGCTCGAGATCGCCCGAACCGGCAGTCTGCCGCCGTGGCAGGCGGTCGGCCTCGTGTTCCCGCATTTCTTCGGAATGACAACCGGTGAGTACGTGGGAGGGTGGTTGATGTGGGAGATGTACGGCTACGCGGGAATCGTTGGCGGCGCGCTGGCGGTGGTGGCGTTGCTCCGCAGGCGCCGCGGGCTTGTCATCTTTTTCTGGGTGGCGGTCCTGGTATCGCTCATCCTGGCCCTGGGGCCGGGAGGATACCTGTTTACGGTGCTCTACAAGGCACACCTGTTCTTCGATCGGTTCCACAACCCCGCTCGCACCCTTGTTATCTTCGGGTTCGGGGTGGCGATTCTTGCCGGTTTCGGCGCCGACCACATCCTCGAGGCGTACTCGCTGCCCGACCGGCGCGAATACCGCCGGGCGCTGCGCCTGGTGGCGGTGCTTACCGTCCTCGTTCTACTGCTGGTGCTGGTACTGTCGGTGTTCATGATGCTCCGTGGGCCGGGGCGCGGCGAGGAAAACCGAATGGGTTTCATGAGCATGATAACGCCGGTGTTGCTGATCCTGGGCCTGCTGCTGTTGCTGTGGGTGATGGGGCGGGAGAAGAAGGAGAGGTCCGCCTGGCTGTCGTTCGGGTTGGTGACGCTGGTGGTTATAGACCTGGTGGCCCTGAACACCCCCTGGGTGATGGTCCAGGTCAATCCCGATGACATCTTCGGGGACGCGGCCGCCTCACGGTACGTGGCGGCCCAGCCGGGCACCTTCCGTGTGGAAACGGACGCGAACAACATGTACAGGGCGCTGGACGACGGGGCCGTCTATGGCCTGGAGAAGGCGACGGGGGACGACTCACTGATCCTGGCCGACTACGACCGTTACCGGGAACTGGTGGTGCCGTCGGTGTCCCCGGGGGTGCAGGTGGGGCTCTTCTACGAGGGCGGCCTGACCTCGGAACTGCTGGACGTCATGAACGACCGGTACTTCCTGAGCGAAGCGAGGATTCACCGCAAGCTGGCGAAGGGCAAGTTCGAGCACCAGGCGTACCTGGAGGGCGTCAATGTTTACCGGAACGTAACCGCCAAACCCCGGGCCTGGATGAGTGACGCGGTCGCCTTCTCCGACAATGAGGAGGTCTACCAGGAGATGGCCGAGACCCGGGGCGAGGGAATACGCGAGACCGCGCTGGTGGTGTACCCGCCCGCCGCCGGGGAGGAGATACCGGCTGAGCCCGGGCTGGTGGAGGTTACATCCAGGTCGCCGCACCACCTCCAACTGGAGACCGACGAGTCGTGCCGGGGGCTCCTGGTGACCGCCGAGATGCAGTATCCCGGCTGGGACGTCTATGTTGACGGAGAGAAGAAAGAGATACTCCGGACGAACCTGATATTCCGGGGGGTCCTGCTGGAGGGAGGGCAGGGGACGGTGGAGTTCCGGTTCCACCCCCGTGTTCTCTACGTCGGGATAGCGGTATCGCTGGTCGCCGTGGCCTTTCTTGTTCTATACTTCGGGGGGCTTCTGTTCTTCCGTAGAAAAAAGAGGCGCGCTATCGGCGATAGTATCCCGGGCGAAGCCACCGGCAGGCCCGAATAGAACGGGACGGGTTGCCCGCAATGAGAATAGCAGTCATCGGACCCACATATCCGCTGCGGGGAGGCATCTCACAGTACACCACGCTGATGGTCGAGAACCTGCGCCGGCGCCACGACGTTATGTTCATCTCCTTTGAGAAGCAGTATCCCCAGCTCCTCTTTCCCGGCCGAACCCAGAAGGACGAATCAGCGGAACGTATCGAGGCCGACAACGAGCCGATACTATCGTTCTCAAGCCCGCTGAGCTGGAGGAAAGCGGCGAGGCGGGCCTGCGAGTTCAACCCACGGCTGGTAATCTTCTCCTGGGTGAACCCCGCTCTCGCACTCCATTTCCGCTACATCTCCGGGTACATCAAGCATCGCCTGCCGCGTTGCAGAATCGTTTTCTGGTGCCACAACGTCGTCCAGCATGAACACCGCTCGCTGGGCAAACTGCTCTCGCGAATCGCGTTCGGACGGGCCGATCACTTCATGGTCACCGGCCGGGAACTGGAGAGAGAACTGCTAAGCTTGATGCAGGGAGTCGCGGTTTCGGTGGTCCCCCTGCCGATTCTCGACGTCTTTCCCTCGACCCCCTTCCGGGCGGAGGCCAGAAGCGGGCTCGGGCTGACGGAAGAGGACCGGGTAGTGCTCTACTTCGGTTTTGTCCGCCCGTACAAGGGCCTCATTAACCTGCTTGGTGCCATTCCCGAGGCCGTCAGGCGAATACCATCGTTGCGACTCCTGGTAGTGGGTGAGTTCTGGGAAGAGATGGAACAGTACTCACGTGAAATCGAGCGCTCGGGGATTGACAGGTACGTCACCGTCGTGGACAGTTATGTGCCGAACGAAGACGTGCCGAGGTACTTCAACTCCGCTGACCTCGTGGTACTGCCGTACACCTCCGCCTCCGCGAGCGGGATAGTGAAGATCGCTTACGCTTTCGGGAAGCCGGTCATCACGACCACTGTCGGGGCGCTACCGGAGTCAGTTGACGACGGGAGGACCGGTTACCTGGTGCCGCCTGGCGATCCCAGCGCTATCGCGCGGGCGATAATCGAATTCTTCGAGCAAGGGCGGGCGGGCGAGTTCGGGAGAAACGTGGAAGAGTACCGCAGGCGTTTCTCGTGGGAGCGCTTCTCCGAGGTGGTTGAGAGCATAGGCCGTATCAGCTGATGAAATACCAAATGAACTTCGACTATAATGTCTTCAAATCTTTCCGGTAATAGACCTTCAATAACAGGGAGCAGTGGGAACGATCATAAAAACGAGAATAAGGCACCGCTTCAGTGTTCTATTGTCCCGATCAAGGGCTCGCAAGGTACTCCCCTACGTGCATGGAAGGGTTCTCGATGTCGGCTGCGGTGTCGGCACTATAATCGAGTTCCTTCCCCGGGATACGGATTACGTTGGGGTGGACTCCGTCCGGAACGTGGTAGAGAAACTGCTGAGCATTTACCCCCGGGTAAGTGCCCATGTGCTGGATATCCAGCGTGAGGTCTTAAGTTGCCGGGAGCCATTTGATGCCATTCTGGCCATTGCTCTGATAGAGCACCTGAAGAGACCGCTGGATTTCCTTGACCTTTATCTTCCCCTGCTTGCTCCTGGCGGAAAAATAGTAGTTACCACGCCGACACGGTTGGGGGATCGAGTGCATCACATGCTTCAGGTCGTCGGAATAACCGACCCTGGGGTGAGTGATGTGCATCACCATATCTACAGACTTCACGAACTGGTGGACCTACTCGAGGGGAGAGGACTCGAGGTAGTGGCATCCAGGAGGTTCCAGATGGGAATGAACCAGATTGCGGTAGGTCGCAAATAAGGAACTGGACTGCTTTTTCCCGTGGTCAGGGAATGGCACTTGCTTAACGGGGATCGCCTCACTAGCCACAACCGGCTCTCCCCCCTTATACTCAGAGGGTCTTGTGCCAGGTTTATGGAAGAAGAGGGCTGCTCGGTCACGAGGGGGCTCCATCGGAAGATACGGGAGAGGAAGTTGAAACTCTCGGCGATAATGCCGGTGCATAACGAGGAATCGACGATCGACGAGGTCATACACCTGGTCCGCTCGGTGGATCTCGGAGATATTGAGATAGAGGTGGTGGTTGTGGATGACGCCTCCACCGACGGTACCGCCGAGCGCCTGGAGGCGTACCGCGGGCAGGAGGATATCGTACTGCTCCAGCACGATGTAAACCGGGGCAAGGGGGCGGCCATCAGGACCGGCCTGGACCACGTTACCGGGGACATGGTAATCATCCAGGACGCCGACCTGGAGTACGATCCCCTCGACTACCCCCGGCTCATCGGGCCCATAATAAGCGACGAAGCGGACGTCGTTTACGGCAGCCGTTTCATGGGGTCTATCGAGAACATGGCGTTGCCAAACCTCATCGCCAACAAGCTGCTGGCGTGGGCCGCCACAATTCTCTTCGGCAAGAGGATCACCGACGAGGCAACCTGCTACAAGGTCTTCAGGACAGATGTCCTGCGCTCGTTCGACCTGGAATGCGAGAGGTTCGAGTTTTGTCCCGAGGTGACCGCCAAGACGTTCCGGCGGGGGTACCGGCTCCGGGAGATACCCATCTCCTACAGCGCCCGCACGGTGGAGGCGGGCAAGAAGATAAAGGCCACCGACGGGCTGGAAGCGATCTGGACGCTTATCCGCTTCCGCTTCAAGCGATAGCGGCCGAGCCACGCGCCGGGGGCGCAGGCCCGGCGATTCTGGTAGAATCAACAGGTTAACCCGAGTGAGAAAACGAGGGATTCCTAATCGTGATCGAGAGATTGAAAGACCTGTGGGCGCACCGTGAGCTCCTGTGGAACATGACGGTGAAGGAGCTCAAGGTAAAGTACAAGCGATCGGTGCTGGGGTTCGCGTGGTCGTTCATGACACCCCTGGTGATGCTGCTGGTCTTCAGTATCGTCTTCTCGATACTGGCGCGAGGGGGAGACGTCCAGTGGTACGCGGTGTTCCTGATGTCGGGGCTACTGCCGTGGCTGTTCTTCGTCAACTCTCTGATGCAGTCTGTGGGTTCCATCGTCGCCAACCCCGGGCTGGTGAAGAAGGTCTACTTCCCCCGGGAGATACTGCCCATCGCCGCGGTGGGAGCCAACATATTCCACTTCGTCCTCCAGATGCTGGTGTTCTTCGTCTTCATGCTTCTTATCAGGTGGCACTTCTCACCATGGCTCCTGCTCATGCCGTTTATACTTATCCTGCAGGTTGTCTTAACGTTGGGGCTGGCGCTCCTGGTGTCGGCGGCAAACGTCTATCTGCGGGACGTCCAGCACTTTGTGGAAGTGGCCCTTACCGCCTTGTTCTGGCTATCTCCAATCGTGTACCCGGTTGGTTTGGTGGCCTCTCAGTTTCCCAAGTTCATGCCACTATACCTGGTCAATCCCATGACCAATATCGTGCTGTTATGGGAGTACGCCATCTACAACCCGCATCATTACGGGCCACAGGTTGCATACATATCGTTCTGGGGGATACTTATAACAGTGGTATTCTCGATAGTAACCCTGGTAGGGGGCTACTACGTCTTCGCCAGGATCGAGCGCGGCTTTGCCGAGCAGATATAGTGGAGGTTTCATGGAGCACGCGGTAGAGGTAAGGGAAGTCTCCAAGATGTTCAAGCTCTATCACGAGAATGTCCGGAGCTTGAAGGAGAAGGTCCTGTTCTTCCGTAAGCGCGGGTACGAGGAGTTCTGGGCACTCCGCGACATAGATCTGGACGTGGAGAAAGGGGAGACCCTGGGCATAATCGGGGCCAACGGCTCCGGCAAATCGACATTGCTCAAGTGCATGACCAGGATAATCTACCCCACCAGCGGAAAGATAATGACTGACGGGAGCATCGCCGCACTCCTGGAGCTGGGGGCCGGATTCCAGCCGGACCTGACCGGGCGTGAGAATGTGTACCTCAACGCCTCTATCCTGGGGTTCTCGCGCAAAGAGGTTGATGGAAAGTTTGATGAGATAGTCGCGTTCGCCGAGCTCGAGCGGTTCATCGACAACTACGTCAGGAACTACTCCAGCGGCATGTACATTCGACTGGGGTTCGCGGTGGCCATAAGTGTCGACCCCGAGATACTGATAGTGGACGAGGTCCTCGCGGTCGGTGACGAGGCGTTTCAGCGGAAGTGCCTGGACAAGATAGACGAGTTCCGCGATTCCGGCAAGACGATCATCTTCGTCACCCACAACGTGGACGTCACCAGGGAGATCTGCGATCGGGTGATCATGCTCGAGGAGGGGAGGATAGTCAGGGATGGCATCCCAAAGGAGGTCGTCAACCACTATCACCAGGTGATGGAGACCGAGGAGGAGGCATCGGAGCAGGGCAACAGGAAGATAGAGATCACGGAGGTGCGACTGCTGAACGACAGGGGCGAGGAGACGAATGATTTTTATACCGGAAGCTCCATGAAGGTGCGGGTCTGCTATGAGGCCAGGGAGCCGATCGTCGACCCGGTGTTCGGGTTCAGCCTCGACGACTACCGGGGCTTCACCGCTTTTGGGACAAATACCGCGTTGAAGGGCCTGGAGATGGGCACCGTGGCGGGCGACGGGGTGGTGGAGTTCGACCTCAAGTCGCTGCCCATGCTGGAGGGCAGGTACCTGGTCAGTGTGGCGGCGCACTCGCGCGATGAACAGACCGTTTATCACTGGCAGGACAAGTTATACCAGTTTGAAATGAAAAGCGATATTGACGATGTGGGACTTCTCTACATACCGTGCGAGGTGAAGACAGGTCCGCAAGCGGGGTGAGGGGCTATGGAATCGGTAAACGTTGACGTCGGCGACATCCTCGAGGATGTCGCCAGCGTTCTGCTGGAGCGTGAGACAGGTCGCAGACAGTCGTACCACTCGGAGGTGCGCGAGGTCGAGGATATCGTCTACCTGCTACCGGGAGCGTGGGAGAACATTGTACAGAGCCTGGTATCGCTGGACCAGAGCCTGGCCCCACTGGAAGGGGAGCCCCTCGAAGAGGAGCGTTTAATCGGGATCACCGGCGGGGTGAAGCGCTACATCAAGAGAATCGTCGAGAAGGCGGTGTACTGGTACGTGAACCCCATCGTGGTCCAGTTGCACGGGATACACGGCGCCGCCACCAGGGCCCTTCACGGGATAGCCGACCAGTTAAGGAGCGTCAACGACAGGCTGGACGTGATTGAACGGGGGAACGTGCTGGGGCGAGTCAAGGTTCTCGAGGGCGAGAGGTTCGACGAGAGAATAGGGCGGCTGGAGAGGGCATGGAGGCAGCGTGGTGAAGGTGGAGAGCCGGACCGGTCGGACATGAAGGATGTCGGTCCCCTCGCTGATGATTTCGTAGCGAAGCCCGAGGTAGGGCCCGGTGGGGTGGGAAAGGACCGAACGGTGTCGCCTGACCGCTCCAGGACGCCGCCGAGGTTTTTCTTCGATTACTACTGGTTCGAGAGCATTCATCGTGGAGACAGCGAGCTGGTAAAAGGGCGCCACCAGCCGTACCTGGAGTACTTCACCGGTTGCGAGAACGTGCTGGACCTTGGGTGCGGGCGCGGGGAGTTCCTGGAATTGATGCGCGAAAAAGGGATTGGCGGCTACGGCATCGACATCGAGAGTGACGCGGTCCAGTACTGCGTCGACGCGGGGCTGGCGGCCCGGCAGGCGGAGGCCATCGAGCACCTCTCCGGCCTGCCGGATGAATGCCTCGACGGTATATTCCTGTCTCAGGTGGCGGAGCACATGACCCCAAGCGAGTTGATTGAGATGGTTGGCCTTGCCTACAACAAGATGAAGGCCGGGGGGTACATAGTCGCCGAGACCCCCAACCCGCAATGCCTGCTGATATTCGCCAGCTTCTTTTACGCCGACCTCTCGCACGTGCAGCCGATACACCCCGAGACGATGCGGTTTCTGCTTCTGTCGGCGGGATTTCGAGATGCCGACATTAAGTTCACTAACCCGGTTCCCAGGAACCAGCGTCTCGCAAAGGTGGTGCCCCCACACGAGATGGCCGAAGAGGAGTGGGTCAAGGAGTTGAACGACAACATGGTCAAGCTGAACACGGTCCTCTTCGGGTACATGGATTACGCCGCGATTGGGAGAAAATAATTGTCTGAACAGTGGGGTAAGGCCTTATATCGCACGCCAGAGAATGAATTGTTCGCTAGAAGGCCTGACCCCTCATGTAAGACAAGCGGCGGCCAGACAAGAACGCCAACCATGGGCATGTGCCGTTCAACTCTTTGCTCAAACCCACGCCCCACAATGCATATGCCCAGTGGCGTGACCCCAACCTCCCCACCCTGCCTTGCAAAAGGGGTCAATCTAAAAACGCAAGTATTTTACCCACTAAACAATGTTCAAAAGGGGCCTGGCCCCTTTTGCACACCCCAGTATGCAACAGCCCAGGGGAGAGACCCCTCCCCCCTCAAGAAAGAAATGCGCCAGTGGTGCCTGGCACCAGTGGCGCATTCCGATGCCGGCAAGATGCCAGCGCTACAAGGGAGACACCGTGCAACTGCCCGCGGTCGCAGGTGCCTGGCACCAGTGGCGCATTTCTATGCCGGCAAGATGCCGGCGCTACAAGGGAGACACCGTGCAACTGCCGGCGGGCGAGGCCTGACCCCTTTGGCTAGACAAGCAGAGGTGAACCTATATTGAAAGGCTTAACAATAGTAATACACGACTGGGAACCCGGCACAGACATCACCGCCCTGGGGCGTTCGCTTACAGAAGACCCTCTGGCCGCGGAGGCGCGAAAGGTCGTTGTCGTCACGCAGCGTGAGGCGGCCAGGGTCGGCGAGAACCTTTCCGCGCTGGGGTTCGAGACGGTGAGGGTGGATGACAACGCCACGCCCGGGGAGAGGAAGAACCGCCCAATGAGCGGTTCCGGCGACGACGTGGTGTTCCTGTCGGCTCACGCGGAGATAGTGGATCCCCAGTGGCTCGAATGCCTGGCCGATGAGGTGGAGTCTGGAGATGGGCGGGGGGTAATGGGCTGCAAGCTGGTGGACGACCGGGGTTTGATAGTAAACGCCGGCTACCACGTGATCCAGCCGGATCTCGACCTGTACCCGGTGGGTGGTTTCAAGAGGGATATCAACCAGTACTACTACGCCCGGGAGGTCGAGGGGGTGAGCGCGAACTGCATGTACGCCTCGCGGGAGGCGATTGACGGCGCCGGCGGGTTCGACGATGCCCTTGGAGACGGGTACGACGATATCGACTTCTGTCTCAAGGTGAAGGAAGCCGGACTACCAGTTACCTGCACCGGCGGCACAAAGGTCGCGCTCCACCAGTTGCCGGAGCCGCGCGAGACCGTCCACGGCAGGCCCAGGGAGGGATATCGTTCCGCCTTCCGGGACCGCTGGAGCCGGCGCTATCACGACAGGTACCAGACCAGGGTTATGTGGCACTCCTGGATAAACGCGCCCTCAGGGTACGCGGTGTCTTCCCAGTACCTGGTCCTGGCATTGGAGGCGCTGGACGTGGATGTCCGCTACGGTTTCGTCTACGGGGTCGAGGAACCGCCCAACGACGACGAGCGCATCATGGAGGTCCGCCGCAAGCCGAAGGACCTGGGCGTGACCCAGGTGGTCTATGGGCAGGGAGACGTTTTCTTCAAGAACAGCGGCAAGTACAGGGTCGGCTACTCGATGCTGGAGGTCACCGGGATACCGGCGGACTGGGTGGAGCAGGCAAACGCCCTGGACGAAATATGGGTGCCATCTCACTTCAACCTGGAGACGTTTAAGGAGAGTGGCGTGGACAGGCCGATTAACGTCATGCCGCTGGGGGTCGACATCAACTACTTCAACCCGTTCATCAGTTCCCGGAAGCAGGACGGCCGGTACGTTTTCATGTCGGTCTTCGAATGGGGCGAGCGCAAGGCACCGGAGATACTTCTCAAGGCGTACAACCAGGAGTTCTCTTCCTCCGATGACGTTCTTCTGCTCCTCAAGGTCATCAACAACGACCCCGCGGCGAACATCGAGCGACAGGTGGAAGCGATGCGGCTTCGCCCCGACCGGGCGCCGGTGGTGCTTGTGCTGAATCAGAAAGTGCCAAGTTACCAGATGGGTTCGCTCTACTGCTCCAGCGACTGCTTCGTTTTGCCCACCAGGGGTGAGGGATGGGGAATGCCCACCCTGGAGGCGATGGCCTGCGGCCTGCCGGTGATAAGCACCCCCTGGAGCGCGCAGACCGAGTTCTTCAACGAGGAGGTCGGTTATCCCATCGAGGTGAAACGGATGATCCCGGCGGTCGCCAAGTGTCCCTACTACGAGGGCTTCGAGTGGGCCGACCCCGATGTGGACCACCTGGCATCACTCATGAGGCACGTCTATGAGAACCCCGGGGAGGGCCGCGCCAGGGGACTCCGCGCCTCTATCAGCGCCAGGGAAAAGTGGACCTGGCTGGATGCCGCCAAGCGCATCAAGACGCGGCTTCTCGAGATATCAGGTTAAGCCGACTGTGCTATGATAATCTCATATTTACCCATGTCGCATCCTCGAAGGTGGTGAGAAGTTGTCGCGGAAAACAGAACCAGGGCCGGACGGCCCCGAGGCTCCAGGTTCAGGGAGTCTTGACGAGCTCAGGCAACGTCTCAGAGAGAGAACCTCCAACGGGCACAGGATAGACCCCTTCGATGAGGACACCTTGATGGAGAACCTCCATCTGACCAACGCCTACTACGATCAGAACCTGCCCGGCAGGTTGGAATCGGGGCGGCGCGTTCTAGGCCCGTTTCTCTCGCTGGTCAAGAGGGTCGCCAGGAGATTGATGGGGTGGTACGTCAATCCCGCTATGGACAACCAGCGCCTCTTCAACGCCTACGTTACCCGTAGCATCAACGATATGAAGAGGTACCTCGACCATCTGCAGATAAACGAGGACATCTTGAGCACTATCATGCGCAGGGACCTGGCCCTGTTCCGTGCGAACATCCTTTTCATGAACAGGTACCTCCAGGGCCGGATGCTGGACTTCGAGAATGAGATCAATCTTCTCCGGGGCAAAGAGCCGGTCCGGGCACCACCGGTGGAGAAACCCGCGGGAAACGGCGACGGAGAGGCCGATGAGCTACTGGACTCCCTGGATGTGCTGACCCTGGAGCAGAGGATCCACGGCTCCCCACGCATGGTCCGGGACCGCCAGAGGGTATACCTGCCGTATTTACGCGGGTGCCGGAACTTCCTGGCCATCGGGTGTGGTAGAGGCGAGCTACTGCAGATTCTTTCCCGGGAGGGAATAAACGCCAGGGGGATTGAGAGCGACGCTACCCTGGTCGGTTTTTGCCGCGATAACGATCTGGACGTGAGCAAGGTGGATGTCTTCGATTACCTGGAGGCCCTGCCGAACGGTTCCCTGGACGGGGTGGTGCTCTCGCGTTTCGCGGGGCATCAGCCACCGGGTCGGCTTATCAGGATGCTGAACCTGTGTCGCAAGAAACTGGAGGGCGACGCGGTTCTCATCATCGAGACGCCGAACCCGTTCTCGCTGTACGCGGTGGCCAACTACGCGTTGGAAGACTCCGACAGGATACACCCGATGCACCCCGAGACATTGAAGTTGTTATGCCTCTCGTGCGGTTTCATGGAGCCGACCGTTATGTTCTTGAACCCCCTGCCCCCCGAGGAGAACCTGGAAGAGTTGGAGCTCTCCTCGCGTGGAGCCATCATCGACCCCCACGAGCAGGAACTCTTCCATCAAGTGAACCAGAACTTCGTCAAGATAAACCGTATCCTCTTCAGTCATCGCGAGTACGCGGTTGTCACCCGCTGCGGCGACCTGGTGAGCTCTTGACTTCCCGCCTTGCACCGGGACGGTGCACTCAACACCTTGGGAGTGTGGTTCTATTGCGGTCGGGCGACAAGCTCCATGGTTCCAGAGACGAGAGAGTGGCTTCATGCTGGGGTGAGCAGACCTCGTTTCGTGAAGACAGCGAGTTGATGAGGTCGATTGCCTGGGCAGAGCACCCACTGACCGAGCGGTATATCAACCGCAAGGTCACCGGCGACGACGAGGCCTACTGGGTCGATTGGGCCGCCGGCAAGCACCTCGACAGTCCCGTTGAGGTCGGCCTTAGCCTGGGGAGCGGCTCGGGCTATATCGAGCGTCACATCATCGACGGGGGGTACAGCACGGCGATGGAAGGCGTCGACATCTCCGCCGAAGCGGTCAGGCTCGCCGGGGAAGCGGCCTGCGGCAGGCCGGTCACATACCGGAAGCTCGACCTGAACCGGGACTCTCTGGAGGAGGAGCGCTACGACTTCGTGGTTTCCGCCGCCGCTCTGCACCACGTCACCAACCTGGAGCACTGCCTATCGGAGGTCCACCGCTCGCTGAACGACGGAGGTCTGCTCATAATGCACGAGTTCGTGGGCCCGGACCGATTCCAGTGGACCGACCGCCAGCTTGACCTCGTGAACAGGGTCTACGCCGTCATACCGGACCGCTACAGGCACAACAGCATCACAGGCGAGGCCCACGACTCTATCGAGAGAAAGCCAATCGGCCACATGATAGAGGCGGACCCCTCGGAGGCGGTGCGCTCCTCCGAGGTTCTGGGTGTGGTATCCAGGTTCTTCGAGACCGTTGAACTCAAGGAGATAGGAGGCGCGCTGCTCCACCCGCTGCTGGAAGGCATAATCGGCAACTTTGACGAGGGGGACCCCTGTGACGCGGCTCTTCTCAAGATGATAATCGCCCTTGACGACGCGCACACGGCGCGTGACTACCTGTCATCGGATTTCGTTGTCCTTGTCGGGCGCAAGAGGAAAGCGGTAACATCGGTCGAGAAGACATCGAGGACGGGAAGGGAAAAGTTGGACACGATTTCCCGGCAGGAAGAGGAGATACTCGAGCTCAACCGCAGGCTCAAGGAAGCCCAGCGACTCGTAACAGAGCTTGGCGAGGCGGGAAAGGAACAGGCCCTGGAGTTCGAGGCGCTCCGGCGTGACATTGAAGCTCTGTCAGCTGAGAACGAAGCCCTCAAGTCGCGCGGCCCCCTGCGGACGCTGCGGTTTCTCCGGGCCAAACTGCGCCGCCACCGCTAACACCCGAAAAATGACGCACTGGTGACAGGCACCAGTGCGTCATTTGTCCGCTTTTTCAGCTCTCCAGCGTATATATATTTTGTATTATTGTATTATTATGTCGTTGTCTAGAAGGGTATTGTTTGAAAATCGCGTATTTTAGCCCGTTAAACCCAATAAAGTCGGGAGTATCTGATTACTCCGAGGATCTTCTGGAGTACCTGTCCGGCTACGGGCCTATTGACCTGATCGTCGACGGTTACCGGCCGTCGGCGTCGTGGCTCCACGACTGCTTCAAGATAGAGGACTATCGTACTTTTGTAAGGAACAACGGCACAAACGATTACGACATCAACATCTACCACATGGGGAACAACGAGAAACACTCCTACATCTACTCGACGTTGCTCCAGTACCCGGGACTGGTAGTGCTCCACGAGCCGATGCTGCACCACTTCGTGTTCTCACAGACGGTGGGCAACAACGACGTGAAGGGATACCTGCGGGAGCTCGATTACTGCTACAAGACTGAGAGGTCCCGGATAGTGAAGACAACGCTCGAGGACCGCGACGAGAACTCCTGGTACGATTACCCGATGGTGGACCGCCTTGTCGACAGTAGCCTGGGGATAATAGTGCACAGTGAGTTCGCCCGCCGGAAGGTGTTGGAGGTCAACAACCGGGCGAAGGTCAGGGTGGTTCCGCATCCTTACGCGCCGCCATCTCAGGACAGGATGAGGTCGCCGGAGCTGGTGCGGGAGATACTCGGGTTCAGCGCCGATGATTTCATAGTGGGTTGCCACGGGTACATGACCGCCAGCAAGCGCATCGATGTACTGCTCAAGGCACTGGCTTCGCTGAATGGGCGGGGACGGCTTGTAAAACTGCTCCTGGTCGGCAAGATGCTGCCCGGCTGTAACGCGCTACACCTGATTGAGGACCTCGGCCTGGACGAGAACGTCCTGGTAACGGGGTTCGTGGACACCCGTACGTTCCGAGAGTACCTGAACGTGCCTGACGCCTTCGTGGCGTTGAGGCACCCCAGCGCCGGTGAGACCAGCGGTAGCGTGATCATGATGATGGGGGCGGGGAGTCCGATTATTGTCTCGGACCACTACGCGTTCAGCGAGATGCCGGACGAATGTTGCCTGAAGATAACCACCGGCGACGAAGAGGAAGATGAACTCGCGGGGACCCTGCAACGCCTAATGAAGGACCCCGCCGAGAGAAAGTCGCTGGGCGAGACCGCCAGGAAGTACGTACTTGCCAATCACGATATTCAGAACACGGCCAGGCAGTATATCGAGTTCGCCGCGGAGGTATTGAACGGCAACGGAATGTGACCCGGCGCGAACAGGCGCAAGGGACGCGCAGGGCGGTTGTCGAATGCTCCGTACAGTTGGCAGGGGTGACCGTCCGGGATCAAGTGGCGAACCGGAACCGTCCTCGAGCGTCTAAGAAAGAAAACACGGGAGACAGGAGGCAGGAGTGGGAAGGTCTTCACGAACAAGGGTGTTAGTCGCGGTGGGACTCGCGATAACGATGGTGATGGTGGTGGCGTGTTCCGCTCCGGGCTCCGGCAACAGCGGGGGCGGGCCGGCAATCGAACCAAGCGGCCTGAAGCCGTTTTCCGGATTGGGTGTCGCCGACCGGCAACTGGTTGGTCTTTTCAGCCACGATGTAGCAAACGAGATGAAGGTGAAGATCCCCACCTCCCAGCAGACTTACATAAGGAACGTGAGGATATACGTGCGCTGGAACGCCGTCGAAGGGAAAAAGGGGTCTTTCTACTGGGGTGATATCGATGCCCAGGTTAACGCCGCGCTGGGCATGGGAGTAAACAGTATTCTCATAACCATGGGAAGCGGGGTTCCCGGCTGGGCCCATGACCCCAACGTGGCATATCCGGGGTACGGACCCCCGAAGAACATGAGCGACTGGTACGATTTCTGCCACGCGGTCGCCGACAGGTACAAGGGCACCGTAGAGTTCTACCAGATATGGCAGGAGCCCGGGTGGGACATCGACGCCCCACCTTACAAGAATGATGGGGTACTCTACTTCGGAGGGATCTGTGAGTACCAGTACCTGGGCGTTCTCCGCGCAGGTTACAAAGGTGTCAAGGACGCCGACCCCGGCGCGTACGTGATCAGCGGGGGGATGTTGCAGGGGCTTACCCGGTCAGCGAGCGATTTCTCCACTTATGACGCTCTCCTCGCGGGAGCCAACCAGGATGTCTCCATGAAGGTCGAATCGAACCAGGACATCGTTGCTGAACGCCCCATGTACTTCAACTACCACGGCGCCTGGCCCGGTGGCACAGACCAGGTAGGGGTAAGTGAGCCCGGGACAACCTGGTACCTGGCCGAGGGCGCGACCCATTCCGGTTTCGAGGAGTGGATATGCATACAGAACCCGGGGGACACCGAGGCCAACGTCACCGTCACCTACATGTTCCCCGGTGGCGCCACCCAGGACCAGCCCGTCTCGGTGGGGCCGCACTCCAGGTATACGATTGACGTCAACGGCACGGTGGGCATCGACAAGGACGTGTCGGCGCGCGTGACCTCGACGCAACCGGTCGTGGTCGAGCGCCCGATGTACTTCAACTACCACGGGTGGTGCACCGGAGGCTCCATAGAGGCGGGGGTGCCGGGGCTGTCGGAGACATGGTACCTGGCCGAGGGGGCGACCCAACCCGGTTTTGAGGAGTGGATTTCACTCATGAACCCGGGCACGGAGCCAACCACCGTGGATATCACTTATATGTTTGAGGGAGGGGCCACGCAGAAGCAGTCGCTCTCCATGCCCCCCACGTCCCGGGAGACAATACTGGTGAATGGTGTTGTCGGACCCAACAAGGACGTATCCGCGAAGATCGAGGCGTCGAACCCGATAATCGCGGAGCGGCCCATGTATTTCATCTACCACAACGCCTGGCCGGGAGGTCACTCGCAGGTGGGCGCTACCGCTCCCGGCACTTCATGGTTCCTGTCCGAGGGCACCACCAGGAACAATGAACATGATGGCTCTTTCGAAGAATGGATATCGATCCAGAACCCGGGCGACGTGAGTGCC
>JAHIMR010000124.1 GCA_018896525.1 Actinomycetota bacterium | reverse complement strand
GTAATAGTTGACGGAACGTTTCCTGTCTTTGTAGTTCAGGTCGCGGTGCTCAAGAGATGTGTTGTAGAGTTGGCGACAGGCTTCAAGAACTATTCTCAGCGCTGTCTCAGCCCCTTGGTGGGGATACAAGCGGTACTTGTAATTGCGTATCACGATTTCTTTCCCTGGCTTTCCACGTATCTCTTAAGAACGCTGAGGCTGACCTGTCCGGTTGTTATCAGACAATAATATTAACCTATTATGGATATATTGTCAATCCGAAACGTTCGGAAGAAACCGCCCGTATCCCCCACCTGAAGGAAGGGGTCTTAGGCGGCGCAGATGATAAAGGCGCCCTCGTCGTCCGGCGGTACCTGAGAGTCGGGGAGCGTTACCTGCCACCGTCCAGCAGCTCCACCATCTCCAGGTAGCGGTCTGTGATGAGCACGTCGACGCCGATGGAGTCCAGGCGCCGGACCTCCTCCTCCTCGTTCACCGTCCAAGCGGTAACGTTCAACCCCGCACCGTGCATCTGCTCCACGTTGAGAGGTGTTATCGCTTTGTAGTGGTGCGCAAGGAACTCCGCCCCGATCTTCTCCGTCCACTCGAACGTCAGGTGCTCGGCCAGGAGCGTCCAGCGTAGCGGTCCAACCCTGGCGACCGGGTACTCCTTCTTCATTTCCGCGACCAGGTGGGCATGGAACGATGAGAAGACCGTCTCCTCCATCACTTTGAACGAACCCACCATCTTCGCGACCTCGGCTGGTGGAGCCGTCTTTATCTCGATATTAAATGATACGCGCCCTGCCAGAGCATCCAGGACTTCGCGCAGCAGCGGGCGGTCCGGGTGGTCGCGGCGTATATCCGCGAACTCCGAGTGCTTGATGGCGTACTTGCCGACCACCGGGTCGTGGCTGATGAGCAGCTCACCGTCGGCAGTCGAATGCACGTCAGTCTCTATGGCGAGCACGCCGGCGGAGGCCGCCGCCTCCATCGCCTCGAGGGTGTTGTCGGGTCCGAACCCGCGGCCGCCCCGGTGGCTGTAAACCTGCATATTCCCCTCCTTGTCAAGCTACGATATCCGCGAGAGCGGCAGCCGCCTGCTTACCTGTTAAAAACGCGCGGCAAAGCGCCCGCCCAGGTAGGAGAACAAGTTGAGGCACGTGTGCGCGAGCCACGGTGCCACGATGCTCCCCGACTTAAGCCACAGCCACGCAAGCCCCGCCCCGGCGGCGGCCGTTACGGCGACCACGCCGGAGACGATACCGAGAGCGGCCCAGAACCCTGTCGCTGCGCGGCCAGCGGCGGGGTTGGTCGATAGCGAATGCAGGGTGGGATATATGTGCCACGCGCCGAACACGGCGGAGGAGAGCAGCACCGCGACCAGCGGGCTACGCCTCCTCAGAAATACCCCCATCAGCGCTCCGCGGAAGATAAGTTCCTCGGCCAGCGCGATGCCAAGCGGTATACGCACCAGCATCTCGTAGAGCGCCCGGCTCCCGCTTGCCCCGACAACACCACTGTCCAGGAAGAGCTCCCTCGTCCAGGGGATCGCTACCGTTCCTCAGAATGATGACAAATGCGCCATCTCTGATTGACGCTTCACAGGGGTGCGCCCGCTGTCTCCAGCGGGTCTTCCCTCCCCTCCACGTCCGTTTACCCTCTCCGTGGAACTCACGGCGAGCTATCTGTATGTGCCGGCGTTCATCTTGGTTTTCGACTAACGCCTGATCACTGTCCATACTGTACCATCACCCTGTGACATGCTTTTTTACCTTGCGGTACCCGGTGGTGTCTTCATGGACCGGTATGGTTACGGTCTCAAGCTATTCTGCTCGGGCCGGCAGGATCCCTTTGGTGATACCAGCGAAGGGCGATCCGATAGGATATACCTTATTTCCTCTCCCGCTCTGATAGTTTCACGTGTATGTACTATCAGGTACATACACATATGACATCATATCAGTGAACTGCTGGTAACCCCAACGGCGACCACCGCGGCGATCGGCGCGACGGAGAGGAGTCCCACCTTGAGCCCGCTCTCAAGCCTGGACAAATCGAGGCCCATGTCGTCCATGAAGGCTCCCGCGCGGCCGGCAAGAAAGACTGCAAGCGCAGCAGCGGCCACGTTCACTGGCACGTGGCTGAGTTCCGGCAGCACGCGGTCGAGCAGCACCCCGTATCCCAGCACCATCGCGGTAGCGGCCGTCTCCACTCCCGCCCCGGCGAAAGCGCCGGGTTTAACGTCCTGCTCGGCGTTCAATCGTCCTGCTTCCCGTTGCGGCCCTTTTTACCGTTTGCGGCTCCGTCCGCCCTGCCTTCGGTTTCTCTCTTCGTGTGTCGTTTCTGCGCCCCGTTCTTCTCCACCGCCTTGTCCTTCTTCTCTTTCCTGTCCAGTCTGTCTATCCACTCCTGCCTAGCGAGTTCGTACTCCCTGAGGGCCCTCTCGATGCCGGCCAGCCGTGCGTCACTGCACGGCAGGGCGTAAACCTCGCGCACGAATCGGGCCAGGTCCTTGCGGTAATCGTGGCCTTTCGCCTCGAACTGGCCGGGGATGACGTTGGCGGAGTTCTTCATGTCGATTAGGGTGAGCACGAAAGTCACCAGCGGCGCGTACACCTCGGTGGCCGGCACCGAGGACGGCCGCTGGTCCGGGTCTCCCAGCCAGCGCGGCTCACGGACCAGCAGGTCGAGGCCGAACTGCGCCACCGCGTCGTTGTAGTGGGTGATCATCACGTAGCGCAGCGCCTCCCTCTCCTGGGGAGGCAGCGCCTCTACCTGCCCGAAATCATTGAAGGCCGCCACGAGCGATTTATCCACGTCGTCCCTCGGAGAGCCGAGCACCTGCTCTTTCCATTTTGTAGCGTGCGGGGTGCCGATCCACAGGCCGCGGTCAACATCGAGCGCGAGCATGCCGTCCGTACCGGTGCCTTCGAACGCGTCCTCGCTGGTCCACGCGCCCAGGCTCTCGCCGAAAAGCACCACCCGCGGCCTCTCCCCCGGCGGGAGGTCTTCCAACCTTGAGTGGAGCGCCTCGAGGAACAGGCGAAACTGGCGAACCCCATCCGGCACCCTATCCATCGAGAGCACGGAAGGGCGCTTCGAGTACTGCAGCGCCACGGACGCCATGTTGCCGAGAGTGAGGTACTCGGCGGACTCCACCGCCACGTAGTTGACGTACCCGGTCCCGGTAGGAGAGATCACCATCAGCAGCGGCCTGTCGAACGCGCCGGTCCGCTCGAGCTCGCGCATGGCAAGCGTGACCCTCCCATCGTCGGAGCCGGCACTGTCGAACGCAGCGAACACCCGTATCGGCTCGGTCTCGGCATCCTGCCCCATCACGTTCTCTATCCATTCAACCCGCAGGTGGGTGCTCACGAACCGCCGCCCCTGCTTGGACAGCGTCTCCCACGGCACCAGGCTGCCCGGCCCGCCGCTGACCAGCGGGCTGCCGGGCGGTTTGTTGAAGGCGGGCTCGATATGGCTCTCCACCTCCTCTATCTGTTCGTACACCAGCTTGAGCATGAAACCCATGGTAAGCCCGATGCCAGTGATCGCCGCAACGTGGCCAACTGGTCGCCACAACCGTTCGTGTTCCCGGAAGATGCGGCTCAGCGCCCGCGAGATGGAGCGGGCGAATGCGCGTTCGCCCGCGGACACCCCGGCCAGGCCGAGGGCTATGAGCGGGCTTGCCGCCAACTCTTTCCACCCTTTTGCGCGGGAGACCAGGACGGACCCATCCGCGCGTTCCGCGCGCCTGCGGCGCGAGTCCAGTATCCCGGCAAGTAGCACGCCGCCCGGTAGCGCGAGCGGAAAGCCTCGCAGGCCGTGCCGGTGGAGGTCGTGCGACACCTCCTGTAAAGCACCCACCGACAGCCCGGCGAAAGCGCCGTTAGATACGAGCGTGCCGATGAGGCGGGCCCATGCTCGACCCACGTTCTCGCCCTCCTGCTGCCGGCACAGCTTCTTCACGGCCGCCCCGAGGGCGACGGCCGACAGGTCGAGCGTAATCGCATAACGCCGCCAGGTAATGTGCGTGATCTCGTCGCCGTGCTCGAGGGCGTTCGCCATCCACGCCGCCGCCCCCTCGATGGAGTCCTGCACCAGGACCCCTATGGCATACTCGAGCGCCATCACTATTCCTGTGGCGAGCGCCTGGTCGAGCACCCCGCGCGGCATCAGTGTGCGCTGAAACGTGTAAGGGACCGCCGCTCCCGCCAGGAACATCCCTGCCTGCTCCGTACGGCCGCTGGGCGCCAGCCATTCCCGTATGTTCATGCTTCTTCCTCCGCTAATGAGTCGATCACCGCGCCCTCTAGCCGCCCGGATTTCTTCACCTTACGCTCACTGAGCCACCACGCCGCGTATGCAGGCAGCCCGAGCGCAATCGGCATCAGCCAGGTTAGCCCCCGGAACAGCAACACGCCTGCCACGACTTCCGGCTCGGAACCCCCGGCGGCGACCAGCAGGCTGATGTACGAAGCTTCGGCGATACCCACCGCCCCCGGGGTTATAGGTATCGCCGAGATCAGCCGCACGAACGCGAACACCCCGAAAGCGACTACCCACGACACCCCGTGATCGCCGTGCGCGGGCACCCCCGAGAAACGCAGCGCCAGTAGGTACACCAGGAACGTGCTCACCTGGTAAGTGACCGCTACCAATGTCAGCACCGGCCACCGGCTCTTCGTGACGCTCACCGTCCGGTCGCGGAACCATGCCAGCCCCTCGCCCCAGGTAGTGACTGGGCCACGGTGGAACAGGCGCAGAAACCTCGAGACTGTGTTCCCGGCCAGGTCGCCAACGCGCCTGGCGAAAGAGCGCTTCCAGAGGATGACCACGAACACCGCCATGGCAACGATGAGAAAAACCAGGGCGATAAGTGCTAGCGTAGCCATCCCGGCTGTGGTGTTACCGGTCACCAACAGAAGCAGCAGCGCCACTACCGGAAGGGCCAGCTTCGCGAACGTGTTCCAGATTCCCGATACACCGAGCATTAGCGAGTAATCGGCCACCCCGAACCCGTAAGAGTGGATTATCGTATAGCCCAATCCGACGGACCATGCCCCGCCCAGCGGGAGCGTGCTCGCGATGAGGTTCTGCGAGAGCGTCAGCTGTGCAGCCTGCCAGTTCCGCATCCCGGGCAGCGAGGCCTGGTTCATCGTCCAAGCGCAGGCGAGGTTGAATATCGCTACCGCAAACAGGAGCGCGAGCTGCCAGATGCTGAGCTCACCCATCGCCTGGAACACGCTCTTGTAGCTGGCGAACCTGGGGAGCACGTAGAAGAAGACCACCATAACAATGGCTAAAGTGAGAGCGATCATAAGGATGTGTTTCAAGAGCGACGGTTTCTTACCGGGCGGCGCGGGTTCATTGCTGTCCTGTGCCCTTTTCCGGTCTTCCCCTCTTTCTCCATCCTCTGCTGTCATTCGACCTCCGCATGTCAGTGCGTACGGCCTCAAAGTTGCTTGTTAAGCCGGAGCCGCCCCGGCAACGCCTTCATCGGTATGAAAAAGGCATCGAACGAAGTATAGCGCAGGGTCGGTTCCATTTGTTGAATCGGTTTCTACGCCGGGGCAGACCCGAGTTGAGCTACCCAAGAGATTTGTTTCAAGTATGAAATGGCGATGAAATATTGGGGAGAAGACAATAAATCCGACTTGGTTTACAACTCGTTTGCGGATTGGAATCTCGATACCCAGGGATACTTTGAGGCTTGAGCCTACGGTTATCCAAGTCTGTCTCTCCCCCAGTTGAGAAACCTGTCGGCGTCGGTCGCAAGCTTTCTGGCCTCTGATTGTGTCGGGCTCCGGCCCTCACGCCCTGGTCTTGTGAAATGCACGGTTGGAAGGCAATTCCTGTTATAATGAGGAATAATTGTCCCCTGGCAACAGTAAATGAGGCTGGCGGGAGGAGACGTGAGAAGTCTGGCGGCGAACCATCGGAATACGACACGTAAAGTTACCGGAAAGGCCGGATTGGTAGTAAGATATCAGTGATGGAGGTGGACCTACCATGCGGAAAATCGTAAGCGCTCTATGTATCGTAATGCTATTTACCATCGGCCTAGCCTCCGGGTGTGAAAGAGGCACCAAGGAACCAAGGGTGGACTTGGAAAAGGTCTCCGCGTTCGAGGGAGGACGCCTGTACAAAGCCGGCAAGATCTTTGTAGTCCAACTCAACGGTAATTACCATGAGATGGGCCGCCAGTACGGTGGGCTCATGAAATCCCAAATAGAAAAGTTCTATAACGAGGCCATAGACGGTTATTTCGCCAAGAACAAGGAGCTTCCCCGCGAAACGATAGAAGAGGAATTCTCTAAAAGTTACAAGATCTATCCGGCGCGGTTCCAGCAAATCCTCAAGGGCCTGGAAGAAACTAGCGGAATGAACCTCCAGCAATTAATAATGATCGACAGCGCCGTATATCTGCCCCTTCTGGTCGCCATGTCCGACATGTGCTCATTCGCTGCCGCCTGGGGTGATTACACCGGCGGTGGCCCGCTCGTTTGTGCGAGGAGTTTCGACTACTTTCCGGAGTTCCAGGAGTACAACGACACCCTGACAGTGGCTGTATTCAATCCCGATGACGGAAGTCGGTCGATAGCAACCATTGTCAACGCGGGACAGATAGGGACCATGAGCGTGTTCAATGACGCCAATCTTGCGATGGGAGTGCATGACGGAACCCCATCCGGGGGCCAGGTCCAACTGGCCGGTGCGGTGCCCACCATGATCAACAATGTCGCGGTTTTCCTTGATTCTTCCGATTTCGAAATTGTCAGGACTTACACGCTGAGCACACTCCCCAGAATAGCGGTGATCGCCAATGTGGCCGATCCCCATGTCGCCCGCACCTTCGAGAAAACGACCTTTGAGTGCAAGGAGCGGGGTGGCCAGGAGGACGGTCTCCTGGTAGCCACAAACCATTTCATAGAACCCACCTGGGACCTGAAAACCCCGGAGGGCAGAAGCACTCATGAAAGTGCGGATGTTCAAGATTCCACCAACAGGTATAACGGCATCCTCTCGTTGGGCGAGCAGAACAAGGGAAAGATCGACGCCAGCGTGATGAAACAGATATTTGATGTTCCGATAAGCGAAGGGGGGCCCACCAGGCCCACGACAATGTACCAGTTCGTTGCAGTTCCCGCCGAACTCCAGTTATGGGTGAAAGCCTGCAAATACCAGGACTGGGTGCTGGTGGAACTGGGTGAACTGTTCGACTAACGGACCTGCTGGTAACTCAAACCTTCAGCAGGCAATGCCCTCGGGTCCGGCGTCCGTATTGAAGGCATAAACGGCAATATCGCGCGCAAGATCGAGTCGTAATGCTCACGCAGATTACGACTGAGGCTCTCCGACGGCACAATGTCGAACAGTTGGAGAGACGGGTCAGACTATCAGGAAAACGGCCTAATATATCCTCGCGAGAATGGGGAGCCGTGGCCACCCAACCTAGTGTCTCGGAGCTTCACAGACCACAGATGGCCACAACGTGTACGTGGGCATGTCAGGAAACGGCAGCAGCCCCGCCGGAATCGAGTGGCTAAGACAATTCCTTGGGGATGAATACAGTGTGCACACCCTCCCCCTGCGGCCAGACCTGTTCCCTGTGGACTGGGTTCTATCCCTTAACCGACCGGGCCTTCTCACATGCTGCCCAGATGCTCTTATGGGTGAGTTGACAGATCCACTCGCGAAATGGGATAAGATCGTATCATCCAGTTTGGTTTGCAGCGCGTTTGCAACGCAGGTTGCATAAGTCACTCACAGCTCACTGAAAGGCAGAGCGGTTGCTCCCGGTCCAAGTGGTAACCTTACCTCTCCTGGGTGGACCACATATCCAGGCAAAGCCCTATCACCGAAATCAGCTTGAAACGTCCTGATAACAGACGCCATCGCGGGGCGCGGAGTCGCTGAAAGTTTCACCTCGATGGGAACAAGCTCGCGGGCGACTTCTACCAAGATGTCCACCTCCGAACCGGTAGAGGTCCGCCAGAAGTACACGCGCGGCTCAAGGCCTTGGTGGGTCAACACTTTGATAATCTCCGTTAGGACTGCGGTCTCCATTATGGCTCCACCGAGCGGTCCGGATGCCGCATGCTCGGGATCCTTCAAGCCAGTGAGATAGCAAAGAGTGCCCGTGTCAATGAAATACACTTTAGGTGTCTTGACAAGCCGTTTCCCGATGTTTACGAAATAGGGTCGCAGGACGATGATCTGGTATGAAGCTTCGAGCACGGAAAGCCATGCTTTTACAGTGTTTAAAGCAACGCCGAGGTCTTTCGCCAGGTCACTCAGGTTAAGGAGCTGTGCACTTCGCGCCGCCAGCGCGGTGAGGAAAGACTGGAATTGAGACAGGTCGCCAACCTGGCGGATCCTCCGCACGTCGCGTTCGAGGTAGGTTTGGACATAGCCCGCGTGCCACAGGCTTGCGTCGCGACCGGGGTTTGCGACGAGTTCAGGGTAGTAACCTCGCAGGAAGTCCGGCCACAACTGCCTGGTCGATGTTCCCTTCCGCCGGATGCCTTCTTCGGCGGATTCCCACGGCAGCATGGCCTGCGGCCGACCCTCGGCCTCTCTCCGTGACATTGGAAGCAGGCGAAGCACTGCCGCTCTGCCAGCCAGGGATTCAGTGACCTTGTCTAAGAGCAGCAGGTTCTGTGAACCCGTGAGAATGTACTGTCCGGCCTCGTGCCGATTGGCGTCAATCTTCTCCTTGACATAGGGAAGTAAAACCGGCGCGTATTGGACCTCGTCGAAGATCACCGGCGGAGGAAAAGCATCAATAAATCCCCTCGGGTCTTCGAGCGCGGCCGCACGGACGTCCGGTGGCTCAAGTGAGACATAGTTGCGGTTGCGAAAGAGGTGTTGAAGCACTGTTGTCTTACCGGACTGCCTTGGTCCGGTCAAGACTACGGCCGGAAACTCGGACGCGGCCTTTTCGAGAACAGGTTCCAGTGACCTTTCTATGTACCTTAGAGCCATGCCCCATCTCCTTTGTTACCTGTAATTATGCATTATATATGCAATATTGCAAGCACTGGTGGGCTCCTGTTCCGGATGTCTGTGGATAGTTCGCATGACCGCTGCAACCGCGAGTAAGTACTTTGTTTACATGCCAGATTGTACCACCTCAATACTGCCAACAATTGCTATCTCAGAAAGCCGCATAACTAAAGGAATAACTGGCGGAGTAAGAGGGATTCGAACCCCCGGAGCCGGTGAAGGCGGGGCAGTTTTCAAGTTCTAGGTGGTTCGTGTTATTCAGGACCGTCTAGTGTTGTCTGGTGCTATCCTGTCCAGGATTTCTTGTTATCCCGTCCGTCTAGTGTTGTCCTGTATCATCCAGTTTGGTTTGCAGCGCGTTTGCAGGGCGGCGGCATGAGTCAGGTCGGTTGCAAAGTTGTGTCCAAGGAACCGGGTGCGATACACCGTCTAGTGTTATTTATTGTTGTTCTGTCTAGAGTTTCGTGTTATTCAGTCCGTCTGGTGTTGTCCTGTGTTGTCCAGTTTGGTGTGCAGCGCGTTTACAGGAATCTGAGCGAAACGGCAGGCTGGTGACTTGATGGCACAGGGCAACATGTAACTTGACCTCAAGGAGGCGCCAGCTTGATGGAATCTTGTATCACTCCCAGAGATTTCTCGATAAAAGCAAGGATCTCGGCCTCTCCGCCAAGCCTCTTCAACTTGGATGGATCAGGCGCTGCGACATTCTTCAAGGGCTCACCCGCACCCCGCAAAATCGGCACAATCCTTTCGGAGAGATCTATATAGGCTTCTACTTTGAGCACATCGCCAAGCTTGGTTTTAACAAGCTCTTTCAGCGTCGCCAGGGCGTCTGCAAACGCGCGATAGATGCCTGCCCAATTGAAGAAGACGGGAATAGCCGTCGATTCTGTATGCCAGAGGGAGCGTGCGAGCTTGTCGCGGTCAACCCAGAACTGTGTGCTCTTGCCCCTGCCTTCCTGCTTCACCAGTCCGCCGGCGGACATTGCCGCAAGCTCTCGATATACAGTCGACTGGTTGTAACCGATCATCAGCGCAATCTGGTACGAGTTGGCCGGCTTGCCTGTCAGAAGGTAGGTGAGGATGTCCGCCCTTGCGGACCTTCCATAGTGCGATCGCATGAGCAACATGATATTTGCGGGGTTCTTCAGGTCCGGTGTGCCCGAAAGCCGCCTTGCCTCAATCCTGCTCCTTTCAAACCCCCACTCGAGGAACTTCGGGTCAAGCTCCCTCTTGTTCCTTCTGCCCTTGGTGTCGACTGCGTTTTCCCAAAAAAGGCTATCAACCTCACCGGCGCTTCCATGTGCAATCCTGTCTCTCTCCTGTTCAACTATGCTATCCAGGACCTTGCGCTCAACAACAGACGATATATAGTCGGCTACCGCGGCTACAGTCCTTGCCGTCTCTTTGGTATCGTCGTTGATGAAGCGCTTTACCCGCGTTGTCTTGACGAGTCCATGGTTCACCGTCAGCCAATCCAAGACTTCATCGAATAATCTAGGGTCCGCCCGGCCGATGCTACACGTTCCCACCAGTGCCGCCTCAGGGTCTACCACGATGGTTGTTGTCTGCTCAGTCGTTAAGTAGGCACCCAGGGTCGACCACTGGCTCCACAGTATGTCGAGAACACCTTTGGAGATTTTTTCTATGGCGTCATCCACGGTCTAGCTGCTCCAAGACCATGTCCACCTCTTCTCTGGTGGCTCCTTGCTCGATACACCAGGCTGCGGCACTGCTCAACTCTTCGTCGGTCGGCTCCATATCCAGGAGATCGGGGAGATCCTTGTCTCGCGCGATAGCCGCCTTCAGCTTGAAGAAAACCATATCCCTCCTGGAGGCAAGCATGATCGTCAATCTTTCCCCGTATTGCCTCTCCTGGAGCCTTTCGGCCAGCCCGTCCGGCAACCCGTTGTCCAAAAGCATCCTTGATCGAAAGCTCAGCCAGGTCTCCGGGAGAGAGTAAGCCCTGGCCACTCGTTGAATGGCATTTCTAAGCGGCTGCCCCAACACCGGCCTTTCAATCATCAGCGATCCGTCCACAATCTCGACGAAGCCGGCGCAGTCGACATCCCGTGTCCTGTCTCTTTTCACTAATCCTTGCATCATAAGCGCCACAGAACCGCAGATGAAAAGTCGCACTGGTTCTGCTTCTTCAGTATCCAGAATATCGCCCAACGCCGTGAGGTAGACATCAATGTTCTTGTGCTCCATTGAGAACTCCCAATTTAGTTATGCATTATATGCATTATTGTAATGCAATATACGCATTGTGTCAAACCTAATTCTTTACCTTGCGTGGCCTGCTCAATGGAACAAGCAGCGTTCGCTTGAGGTGGAACATCAGTGGGGCGGCGAGTTGCGTGTTCCACGCAGAAGCCGCAGCGCATGCATTGTTCTACAAGGTCGGACCAAACTAGTGAAGGTTACCGCACACTCGACGCGCAGGCCGCCGCGTACACGTCGCAACCGATGCAGGCCTTGTTGCACTCTTTAGCATGTCCTTTGGCGGAGGGAGAGGGATTCGAACCCCCTCAAGCCGGTGAAGGCGGGGCGGTTTTCAAGTTCCAGGTGGATCGTGTTATCCCGTCCGTCTGGTGTTATCTGGTGCTGTTCTGTGCAAAGCTTCGTGTTATCCAGTCCGTCT
>JAHIMR010000123.1 GCA_018896525.1 Actinomycetota bacterium | reverse complement strand
CCTTGAGATGAGCGACCTTCAGCAGCAGATACTGGGCCTGCTGAATATCCCGGTTCGGGAGTACGGATAGGCATTCGGCAAACGTTTGAGCGGTGTGCAATAATTCAACTGGTGCCGGTTTCTATCTGCGGAATGTAGGGTTAATCTATCTACAGGTTAATTTATCACTTGTTGCAACTCCATTCGCCTCCTATATAGTAAGCGCATGGGTCGGATAGCGTCTTTCCTGGAATGGATAATGGAACAGTTGGGGTTCGCGATATGCCACCAGCTACCCGAGAAGAGCCTGCACTTCGGAGGCGAAAAGCTCCCGGTTTGCGCCAGGGATACGGGGCTGTTCCTGGGGTTCGCGGTGTGCTTTCTGGTGTTGCTGGTCATCTACCGGCGGGAGGGCGACCGCTTTCCGCCCTGGCAGGTGACGGCGGTGCTGGTGCTCTTCATGGTCCCGACCGCCGTCGACGCGATAACGTCGTACGCGGGGTTGCGCGAGACCACGAACCTGGTGAGGCTTGCCACCGGGGCGCTCGCGGGGACCGGGATCGCCGCCCTGGTGTTCCCGCTTGTGGTAAGCCAACTGACCGGGGGAGAGGGCCGAAGGATACTGGAGAAGTGGTGGGACGTACCGCTGTTGCTCCTGGTGCCCGGCGGGATATGCCTGGCCCTTCTGCCTCGCTGGCCGTGGGCTTTCTGGGTATGGGCACCGCTGGTGTGCTTCTCCATACTGTTCACGTTGCTGGTGCTGAACTTCACGCTCCTGTCCCTGGTTACATCCCTTGCGGGAGAGGGCCGTGCCCCGAGAGTCCTTCCGCTGGTGGCGCTCGCCGCCGCCGCGGCGCTTGTCGAAATTGCCGTATCGAACCGGCTCCACTGGATGGTGGAGAGATTTCTCTAAGCGAGAATATGTACGGGGTGGCTACAGGGGATCCGAGAAAGATGTACAATGCGGGAAAGAGGAACGGAGTTTACCGAGAGGGGAGAACAGGAGGGCGCGTAAGCATGCATATCGACAAAGAGAAGATAAAGGTCTCGATCCTGGTTGACCGCTTCCGGATCGTGGGGTACATGTACAAGTACCCGGGGGCGAGACTGATGGACCTGGTTAACATCAAGGAGCAGGCTTTCATACCTATTACCGACGCGGAGGTATACAGCCTGGGGGACGGGAAGCTCCTCCAGAAGAGTGCATTCCTCGCCCTCAACCGCAACCAGGTCAGCTTCTTCTACCCCAGCGAGCAGGAGAACCCCGAGGAGAACCTGTAGACACCGGCGCGATGCTACTGTGTTCGCCCTATGCTCACCTCCTTGGTGGTGGAAACCCGGGCGAGCTTCTCGATTTGCTTGATATGCTTGGCAATAAGGGTGTTGGCGTACCTGACTACCGTAACCCGCACCGATTGCTTGGGCACGTTCCCGGCCGGCAGGAACTCCACCACGCACTCCTCGATCTCTTTTTCCGAGTAGCCCATCAGCCGCAGTTTCTCAGCAGCGCTTTTCCTCGCCTCCTCCTCGTCGTGGTTCAAACTGTACTCACTGGCGGCCGCGCTGGCCACATCGTCGACGTTCTGGATGGAGAAGATGCGTATCCAGATAAGAGGTCCCACCTCGACGATGATGATGCCTATCACCACGGCGACAATGCCCCACTTGATAACGGACCGTAGTATCAGCCCGGTCTCATCAGCGAGAAAACGCTTCAACCACAACTGTCTGACCTCCTTACCGCGCGGCCTGCCGGACCGTTCCCCGGAATATAGTCAGATATCTCACCCGACCGATTCCGGTTGACGCTTCCCGGGCGTCCGCCTCTCGGAATCGAGAGGTCTTACATCGCCTCCACGTCCGTTTATCCTCTCCGTCGAACTGACGGCGAGCTCGAATTGGTATCCGTGCTTGGTTTTCGCGTGGATACCAACCATTGATATCTTACTACCACCGTGTGACATGCTTTCTCGCCTTCCTCTAGAGCGAGACACATATCAACGCATGACTATAATCGCATATGCTTCTTCAAACTGCATGAACCCTTTCCTTACTCAATAATACTATCATCCTCCACCGGTTCCCTCCCGTGCGGCTCAATTTCGGATTGCCTTCTTTTCAGCATGCGGGCGAGCAAGCGCCTGAGGGCGAGCATCTCCTCCGATTTGAACAGCACCGAAACCCCGAGGTACACAGCGGCCGCCACTACCAGTGCAAGCCCGACCTGAAGCAGTTGACCGCCGAAGCTCTCGACCCCCACCAGGGACTCCACCAGCTTCGCCACCCCCCAGCAGGCAGCACCCATAAGCGCCGAAGCCGCGCATATCCTGGCGAGCGACCACGCCACCCTGCGGCCGTCCAGTCCTCCCAGCCTCTTTCTCAGGACCAGGCCGACGGCGAGAGCCCCAACCAGGTACGCGGTGGTGTGACCCAGGGACAGGCCGGATACCCTGGCGACATCGCCGGAGAACGTGTAAAAGAAGAGGAAGTCGACCCCGATGTTGATCCCGATGGTGATGGCCGCCAGGACCATGGGGGTCTTGGTATCCTGCATCGAGTAGAAGACCTTGAGGATCAGCATGAAGATCGAGAAGAAGAACAGCCCCAGGACGAAGAAGAAGACAACCGAGGCAAGCATCTCCGTGTCGTTTGCCCCGAAGTTGAGGTGTTGCAGAAGGAGCCGGACGATCGGCCTGGCAAGCACGGCGTAGGCGATGGAGGCCGGTATGATCACGAACGCGGTGGTCCTGATACCCAGGGAGGTTGATTCAATGATCTTTGATTTATCCTCCTTGACGGAATGCTCGGAGAGCGTCGGGAACAACGCGGTTATGATCGAAACGGCAACCACGCCGTACGGCAGTTGGAAGAAGATGTAGCTGTACTGGTAAGCGGATATCCCCCCCTGGATCTGCGCGGCCAGGATGTTGACCACCCAAAGGCCGATCTGGTTGATGAGGACATATGCAATCACAGGGACCGCCAGGCGTCCGAGCTTCCTGACCGCGGGGTGCCCGATGTCCAGCACCGGCCGGTAGCGGAAGCCGGTGCGCCGGACCCACGGCAACTGGATCATCGCCATGGCCACCACGCCGAGCGTGGCCCCGATCGCCAGCACGTACTTGTTGGGGTAGAAGTAGTAGATGGCGACGGTGGCTATGACCACGACGTTGTTGGCGATGGGAGCGAACGCGGGTATCGTAAAGTGCTTGTAGGAGTTGAGTATCCCGGTGTATATGGCTATGAAGCCGTAGAAGATGATCTCGAAGATAAAGAAGCGCAGGAGGAATGTCGCGTCGGCCTGCATCTGGGAGCGGCCGTGAGAAAGGAATGTCTGGGCCTTTATCACGTACGGCGCGGCGACGCACAGGGCAACCGCGGCAAACGAGAGCAGCACCAGCGTGATGTTGAAGACCGAGTTGGCGACGTGCCACGCTTCCCTTTCCCCCTTTGTCTGCATGTATTCGATGAAAACCGGTATGAACAGGGAGGCCAGAACTCCGCCGATAATCATGTCGTAAATGATATTGGGTGTGATATTGGCAAGGTTGAAGGAGTCCGCCATTCCCCTGGCGGTGAGGCCGAGCACCGCGGCCAGGGCGGCGGTACGGACGAAGCCGGTCACCCTGCTGATGGTGGTGCCCAGCGTCATGACCGAGGCGCCCCTGGCGAACGAGGCGGGCTTAAGCCCCTGCTTCCGGCTCTTCTCAGTTGGCTTCTGAGAGTTGATGCTTTTTATGCTTACCAACCTTTCGCCTTGACGCTATCTTCAGGGCCTGTATCAATGCGATCAGTCCCAGCAGACCTCCAACCAGAATTATGGCGAACGTGTTGAACCGGCTGGTCTGGACCGGGATGTCAAGCTCGGCCAGGACGATGCGGTCGGTTTCCAGCCGGACGGTGAAACGGACCCTGCCCTTCTTGTTGGCTTCCACGGGAACCTCGAAGAGGTTCTCCTTCGGTTCCAGTATGACATCAAGAGAGTCTCCTTCGGGGAAGGACAGCCCGTTGCTGGAGAAACTGAGCACCGCCTTGATGTCGTAGGAGGTGCCGTTAATAACGGAGAACGGCACCTCCGCCTTCTCGCCGGCCAGCGTGACCGAGCCTATCGGTGGAATGCCCACCTTGGCGAGCTCTTCATCGACCGTGCTGATCACCGCCTCCGCGTACTCCAGCCCCCGGGCCTCCCCGTCGTCCTGCCACAGTTTGCTCTCGCTGATGAAAAGGTTGCGTTCGAGCGATGGGAGAACAGGGTTATCCGTCAGGGCGATCCCGGAGTAGTCCTGGTAACGGTTCCGGGCATGTCCAACCTGTGTGAAGTAGCCGTCCGAATCGAGGGTGAGTTCCGGTATCTCCAGTACCGTGTCCTCGATGGGCGGCACCGCAGCCCAGCACTCGCCCAGCGTCACGCTCTCCAGCCACGGCGCCCCGTCGATGGCCTTTAACACCTCGTCGATGATACGGACGGAGGGACGCCACCAGTCAGGCCACAGGAGCACGCAGGCGCGGGTTTCAGCCGGCCTCTCCAGGTACAGGTTCGTGAGATCGGACAGTAAGCACTGGGCGACGCCGTGGGGGTCCCCGCTCGGTTCCACCAGCCCGATGACCTTCTCCAGGCGGGCATCGGCAAAGAGAGCGAGCACCTGCCGGTCGCCGGTGGCAGCGATTTCCACCGGAGAGCCCAGGGTAAGACCGGTGGCCAACTTCCTGCCTTCCGAGGTACGTCTCAGCAGTTGCGGTGACAGTAAGAGGAACCGCCCCATGTCGTCGTTCAGTTCGCCGACAACACGGGAGTTGGCCTCCAGGCCGGGCGGGAAGAAGTAATTGGTGTCTATCGAGCTCTCCAGGCCTTCCCCCAGCGTCATGTCCCCCAGCAAGATCTGTTGGCCGGCGTCTTCAGCCCAGCCCAGCGATACCAGCGTCTCCAGGTTCGGGGAGGCGAACGGGGTCGAGAGGAACTGGATACGAGGCGAGGCCGCCATCTCCTGGAAGCGGGAAACTACAGATGCCACGTCGCTGGCGGAGGTGGAGTCGCCCCCCACCTTGATCTCTTTCTCCCCTTCCCTGACCACGTAGCCGTCGGTCATGTCCAGCATCTCCCTCAGGATGACCGGGGACAGGGAAAAGGTGAAACGGTGGTCCCCCCATTTTTCCACCTCGCTGACGACCGATGAGTACCAGCCCGGCTCCTTGCCGCTGGCGGAGCACTCCCGGGCCAGTTCGTCGTCTTCGAAGATGCCGTCCGGTCCCTGGTGAGGCGGCTCCGAGAGGTCGAATACCATCGAGAGCTTCAGGGGCGTGAACTCTTCCGTCTCCTCCGGGTCCATCACGATCAGCTCGCTGATCGCCTTCGCCATGACGTCACCGGAGTTAACGGCCTCCACCGTCAGGGGGTAGACACCGTCCGAGAACGAGCGTGAGGGTATCGTCAGGTCGAACTTGAAGCCGTTGTTCCCGGGGGACAGCGACAGGTCACTACCCAGCGTCTCTTTGAGGCGGTAAGACCTCACCGGCTTTCCCTCGAAGCAGGCGTCCAGGTCGGACCGGGTGCCGGTGACCGAGTGGATCCTCGCCCGAACCGACACACCCTTCAGTGTCTGGTCGGTTTCGTTGTTCAGCGTTACCTGGAGCTTGACGGTGTCCCCCGGCCGGTACCAGAAGGCGTCTTTGGATAGCGCTATCCGAACCTCCGGCTTCTCGGGTTCGGCCAGTGCCGCCGTCCGCGAGAGGGGAGCCAGGAGAAGCACCAGTGCGAGGACGAAGGAAACCGCGAGCAGCGGCGCGCTGATCTTATTTCTAATGCTCTTGGGCATCTCTCGGGTCAACCTCTTTCGGGGCCGGTGAATCACGCTCACCGGACGGCTAGCCAATCATGCTTATTATCTCATTAACGATGAAGATTAGCCCGAAGATCGCCAGAAGAGAGCCGAACAGGACGTAAAGAACCCGCTCCTTCGCCCTGATGCTCAACCTGGCCCCTATCACCCCGCCGGGGACCGCGCCGATGACCAGGTACAGGGTCAACGACCAGGATATGTGGCCCAGGAAGGCGTGCACCACCGTTCCCGGTATCGCTATCACCGTAATGACCGTGAGCGAGGTCCCGAATGCCTTCTTGATTGGTACGCGAAGCAGGTAGAGGAACGAGGGGATCAGTACGACCCCGCCACCGACCCCCAGAAGCCCGGAGAAGAGGCCGGCCGCCAACCCTATGCACAGGGCCGGCGCCGTGTTGAAGGTCACCGGACCACCGGCGTATTCCTCGCCGGTCGCTTCCTCTTCCCCGCCTTCGGGCGAGGGGGTGGAGAAGCGGCCGGATATTCCCCGGTACATCGTCATGCCGGCCAGGTACAGGACCACAGTCCCGGTGGCGAGCATGAGGTAGTGAAGGTTCAAGACCCCGGTCAACAGGGCCCCGCCGACGGACCCGACCAGGCCGCCGGCGCCGCAGAGCACCGCCAGTCTCTTCTCCACCAGTCCGTGTCGCAGGTAGGTGATAGACCCGGCCAGGGCGGTCGGTATCGTCACCGGCAACGGGGTCCCCAGGGAGTAGGCGGGCGAGGTGCCCAGGAGCACCCTGATAGCGGGCGTGGTTACGGATGCTCCACCGATACCGAACATCCCGGCCACCACCGCGGCGCCGAAACCGATAAGGATCGCGCTAAGAACGTGCAATACAATACCCCGGACCTCTACTGGCGGCTCACGACCGTTCCTCTCCTGCTTTCTGCGGCTTAGCACCCCGCCCCTTCAGCCAGTTCCTGGTGAAGAGGGCCGGTAATCGCCTATCATAGGGGGCGAGGGCTTTAGCTGGCAAGAAAGGGGCCTCAGATGGTAAACCACGTCGCTCTCTCCGCCCTGTACCGGGTAATAACGACGAGCCCCTTGAACCGCCTGCTGTTGCCGGCGATGGACTTCGCGTTCAACAGGTACGGGCACCTGTTGCCCAGGGAAGCGCTGGGGGGGCTTGACTCCTTCTTTTTCCGTGACGCCATGGGCAACATCGACAGTGACGGCGACGGGGTCCCCGACTCGTTCAGGGTAACGGTGACCAACGCCTGGTTTGACCAGAGGATAACCGGAATCAAGCTCTACATTGACGGGCGCCGCGTGCCCGCGGGGCGCATACTGTTCCGCTACCCCGGCGGCGAGACCCGCGGGTCACGGCTCCGGGCGCTGGAGTTCCCCCCGGGGGACGCCATGGAGATACTGGTGGAGGGGCTGACCCTGCCCGACGGGCTGCACTTCCTGGACATGACCCTGGAGATGGAGATCGTCTCCCAACTGATGCCTGCGCTGCCGGTCCTCATGAAGGACGGGGCAGGCGACTTCGCCGTACTGCCTGACCGTTTCGATCCACTTCCCGAATGGCCCCCGCCGGCGCTGCCGCCGGGGGTGGCCCACGTCGTGCCCCATATCCACTACGACGTGGAGTGGCTCCGGACCCGGGAGGTCTTCGAGGGGTTGGGCCGGGACAACCTGCGGGAGGCGATGCGCCTGATGGAGCAGGATCCCGACATGACGTTCGTGGTAGACCAGGTGCCCCAGCTGGAACCGTTCGAGCGGGACGACCCGGAGGGGTTTCGGAGGCTTTCCGCGCTGGTGGGCCAGGGACGGGTGGAGCCGGTGAACGGCATGTACTCGGAGCCTGACACCAACATCATCTCGGGCGAGTCCTTGGTGAGGCAGTCGGTCGCCTGGCAGAGGTACGCCCTCGAGAAGTTCGGCCGGACTTCCAGGTGCGGGTGGCTCATCGACTCGTTCGGGATGAGCGCACAGCTCCCCCAGATACTGAAGGGATCGGGCTCCGATTTTCTGGCCTACTCCCGGGCCGCGGTTCCGGAGGGGACCCCCAGCGAGTTCCTCTGGGAAGGTCTCGACGGGACCCGGCTTCTCACCCACAACATGCCGGGGATGTACAATATCGGCCACCCGGTGCCCACCGACCGCGGCAGGGCTATGCGCAGGATGCTCAAGAACTACCGGTTGCTGCGCTCGCGCTCGGCGTCAGGCCACGTCTTCTACCCCGGGGGCGTTGATCATGGACGACCCCAGAAGGAGTACGGCGAGATGGCCCGGGCATTCAGCGACGCGGTGGACGGGGTCACCTTTGAGTTCTCCCTTCCCACACGGTTCTTCGAGGCGGTACCCGCCGAGGGCCTGCGGGTGGTCACCGGTGAGTTTCAGCGTGAACTGTGGGGCACCTACAGCGCAAGGGCCGATATAAAGATGCTGAACCGGGCCAGCGAGTTCTCCCTGTCCGACGCCGGGAAGATGGCCGCGGTCGCTTCCCTGTTCGGGGCACCATATCCGGCGGGTGAGATAGAGCGGGGATGGCGCGCTGTTATGGACAACCAGTTCCACGACCAGATATGCGGTTGCTGCACCGACGAGGTGGCCTCGGGCATGGTGGAGAGGTTCAAGGAGGCCCGGAAGGTTTCACGGGCGCTCATGGGCGAGTCGGCGCGGTTTCTCATCGGGGGTTCGCGGGCGGGAGAGGGCTTCAAACTGCTGGTCTTCAACCCGCTCTCCAGGCCGGTGTCCTCCTGGGTGGAGTTCGAGCTGGACCCGCCGCCGGGATGGGAATGCGTCGGCGTTTCCGCTGGAGGGGAACGGTTGCCGGTCCAGGTCGTCGACGCCGCCCGCTACGGTGACGGGACGCTCAAGAGGGTGAAGGCCGGGTTCCGCCCCGACCTGCCCCCGCTGGGCTACCGCGTCTTTGACGTGGAACCCGTCGGTGGCGGGCAGCCGGAGGCCCACGGCGCGGTAACGGTCGACGGCACCGCGATATCCAACGGGCTTATCACCGTAGAGGTGGACCCCCGAAGCGGGCTCCTGCGCCGGGCGGAACTGGCGGATGGTATGTCATTCAACCTCTCGGGGGGAAACCGACTCACCCTTGAGAGGGATTTCGGAAACCTGTACCAGGTGTTCGCGCTGGGCACCACGTTCTTGAGGAGGCGCACGGTAGAGCAGGTAAGGGTGGTGGAGGAAGGCCCCCTGCGGGGGACGGTAGAGGTGCGGGGGAAGGTCGGGCGCTCACCGTTCGTCCAGAGGATCTCCCTGGTGGCGGGCTCGCCGAGGATCGACATGGAGACCAGCATCGATTTCCGCGACCGGGGGTGCCGGCTGCGCTGCCGTTTCCCCACCGGCCTGGCCGGCGGAAGATGGACCCACGAGGTGCCTTACGGCTGGATGGAGAGGCCGGGCCACGAGCTTCCCGCCCAGAACTTCACCGACCTTTCCCGGGGAGATGCGGGGATCACGCTTGTCAACTACGGTGTGCCCGGCAACAAGTGCCACCGGGGGACCATCTACATGACGATGCTTCGCAGCGTTGACAAGATATTCCTGTGGGACAGCGGCCCCGGCGCTCTCCAGTTGGGTGAGCGGAAGTACCGGTACGCACTGTACCCGCACCAGGGCGGCTTCAGCGGGATCGACTCATCGGAGCAGGCGTACCTGCACAACAATCCTCCCCGCGCTTTCGTGCTCCCGGCCGGGGCCGGGAGCGATGACGCGCCGTCGTCGTTTGGCGCGGTTCACTGCTCGCCGGGCGCGCTTGTCTCGGTGATGGAGCCCAGCGGTGACGAGGTGCTTCTTCGCCTCTGGGAGACCGGCGGCGAACCGCGAACGGTGGAACTGGAACTCGGCTGGAACGTGGGCCGCGCCCACAAGGCCGACCTCCTGGAACGCAAGGGAGAGGAACTGGATGTCAACGAAAACAAGGTTTCCCTCCCCCTCCGCCCCTTTGAGATAGCCACCGTGCTGTTAGAAGGACCGTAGCGCTCCCCGTAGCGCCGGCAACTTGCCGGCATCCCCTGTTCCCCGTAGCGCTCCCCGTAGCGCCGGCAACTTGCCGGCATCCTTATCGGCCAATGCCGCCTGGAAGGCGGCGCTACAAGGGGGGAAGGACGCGGGAACCCTATTGTGGCCGCCTCGTTGTATAATTACGCGTGATGGGTATTTTCAAGGATTTTGAGAAGAAGCTGGAGTCGCTCTTCGAGGGCGTGTTTCTGCGCGCGTTCAAGTCCGGGGTTCACCCGGTTGAACTGGGAAAGAAGCTCGTTCGTGAGCTTGAGGGACACAAGACGATAGGTGTGTCGTCACGGGTCTACGCGCCCAACCGCTACGACGTGGGGCTTTCACAGAGGGATTACTCCAGGTTCGAGTCGTACCAGGCGGTGATGGCGACCGAGCTCGAGAACCTCCTGGTCTCCTACGTCAGGGACAAGGGGTACGCGGTCCTGGACCGCCCGCGGGTGAAGCTCGTGGAGGATGACGGGATGAGTGAGGGCGAGTTCTGGATACGGTGCCGGACCGAGGGAGAGGTTCCCGCCGGCGGGGAGCCCAGGAAGGCCCGCCGCGGCGCTGACCGAGAACGCGCCGGGGGCCCGGCGGGGCTGGAACTCATGGACTCCGGCGATGTAGCGCCGTTCTTCGCCCTGGAGGGCGAGGTCACACAGATAGGGCGGATTACTGACAACGACATTGTCCTTCCCGACCCGAACGTCAGCAGGGCCCACGCCCGGGTAACCAGGCGAGGAGGCTCATACATAATCGTCGACCTGGATTCGACAAATGGGACGTGGGTAAACGAGGAGCGTGTGTCCGAGTCTGAACTGGACGACAACGACGTGATCAGGCTTGGAGGCACAAGGCTGATATTCCGGAGGTCGCAGGATTGATCCCTAACATACTGTTCATCGGCCTGCGCTACCTGTTCCTGGCCATTCTCTATATCTTTCTCATACTCGTCCTGCGGGCTATCTACCGCGACATGAAGGCGCCGGACGTCTCACCGAAGCAGAAGCGCCGGAGGAAGAAGGAGAGACCGCAGCTGGTTGTGCTGGCGGCGGACAGGAATATCGGGGCCAGGTATCTGCTCGATGACCAGGTGGCTATCGGAAGGGCGGAGGACAGCGGCATCCTGATAGACGACACCTATGCCTCGCAGCAGCACGCGCGGGTCTTTTCAGACTCCGGCTCATTCTTCGTGGAGGACCTGGGCTCCACCAACGGCACCTACGTGAACGGCAGGAAGATAACGCACCCCATGGAGCTCAGGCCGGGTGACCGCATAAAGATAGGGAAGACAGTGTTCGAGTTCCGGTGTTAGAGAAGCTATGTACAGCGTTTCCTCAGCCTCGATAACCGAAACCGGGAAGGTACGCGAGATAAACGAGGACGCGGTCCTGGAGACCGGCAGCCTTTTCGCGGTCGCCGACGGCATGGGGGGGCACCAGGCGGGCGAGGTGGCCAGCACCCTCGCGCTCTCGGCTATCGGGCAGTACGTGGAGGATAACCTGGGTGCTATCCCCGGAGAAAAACTGGTAGAGAAGGCGGTGTCGGGCGCAAACGCCGTGGTTCACCAGAAGGCGGTATCCAGCGCCAGGTTCCGCGACATGGGGACCACGGTGACAGTGCTGTACCGGGAGGGCGACACAGCGTACATCGGCCACGTCGGGGACTCCCGCGCTTACCTGCTGCGGAACGGCGACCTGCGCCAGTTGACTGATGACCACTCCCTGGTGGCCAAGCTGGTCCAGGAAGGGGAGATAACACCCCGGGAGGCGAGAAGCCACCCCCAGCGCAACGTGATACTCAAGGCGCTGGGGCTCGAGTCCCAGTTGGAAGCGGACGTGGTCTCGGTGAAGATACAGCCGGGCGACGTGTTCCTTCTGGCCACCGACGGTCTCACCTCGCTGGTCGGAGACGACGTGATATCCAGGGTGTTAGCGGCGTTTCCCGGGCCAGTTGACGCGGCCGGGCGCCTGGTGGAACTGGCCCTCGAAGCGGGCGGTATCGATAACGTTTCCGTGGTAATCGTAAGCTTCGCCGAATCCCCTACGGTGGTGCCGGTTGGGGGGGCTACAGGGGGGTCAAACGGGGGGGACAATAGGGGGGATAAAGGCGGAGGCCCGCGCGCGAGTCGGGGTAAGGCGGCGCGCATATGGCTGATACTACTGGTGGTCCTGTTGGTGCTTGCCCTCGCCGGGTTCGGAGTGGGCCTGTACTTCTTCAACCACACCTACTTCGTGGGGGTCAAGGGGGGCAAGGTAACCCTCTTCAAGGGCTTCCCTTTCTGGGACATGGCCATGGTGGAAACGCAGACGGACATCGAGATCAGGTTCCTGCCGGACTCGCTTAGAACCCGGGTCGAGGAGAACCTGGTAACGGAGTCACGCCGGAACGCGGAGAAGACTATAGAGTCGCTGGCCCTGGAGGTGGAGAAGAACTCCAGTATCGTCCCCGACGTTGAAGGGAAGGCGTACGACGAGGCAACGGAGATGCTTCTGGAGGCGGGCCTGCACCCGGTCGCGGAGCTGGTGAGCCGGCCCGGGTTCGAGCCCGATGTTGTGTCAACACAGGACCCCGCCCCGGGGGCGAGGGTCGGCAAGGGTTCCGATGTCATGCTGAAATAGGTCATGGGCGGGACCCCGGCAAGGGAGGTGTAGCGGTATCGGGCGGCGTAATCGAGAGCTGGCGCTCCTTCTGTTCGTGACCGTGCTGATGTTCGTGGGGTTCGTTTCGGTGGAACTGGCCGCGAACGGGAAGGTGCTGCCTTCATTGTTCATCTACCCCGGGGCGGTGGCGGGCATCTTCCTGGCGTTGCACATCACGCTCCGTATATTCCTCCCCCGCGCCGACCCCCTGCTGCTGCCGGTAAGCGCCGGTCTCACGTTCGTGGGCATGGTGATGATATACCGCCTTGACCCGGGGTTGGCGATGGAGCAGTCGATATGGATAGCGGTGGCCGCCGTATCGTTCATCCTGGTGGTCCTGTTCCTGCGCAACTACGAGTTGCTGGCTCAGTACAAATATACGCTGGCGGTGGCCGCGCTTCTGTTGCTTGCCTCCACCATGGTCCTGGGCACGGAGGTCAACGGGGCGAGGCTCTGGCTGAGGATCGGCCCACTGAACTTTCAACCATCGGAGATAGCCAAGATCCTGCTGGTCATCTTTCTGGCGGCGTTCTTCGCCGAGAAGCACGAGCTCCTGTCCGTCTCCACCCACCGGGTGCTGGGGGTCAAGGTCCCGGAGCTCAAGTACTTCGGACCGCTGCTGTTGATGTGGGGCGTGAGCGTTCTGATGATGATATTCCAGAAGGACCTCGGGTCGTCCCTGCTCTTCTTCGGGATATTCATCTGCATGCTGTACGCCGCGACCTCCCGCAAGTCGTACGTGTTCGTGGGCCTGGCCCTGTTCCTCCTGGGCGCCTACCTGTGTTACCTGAGCTTCGGCCACGTCGAGACAAGGGTCATGACGTGGCTTCATCCGTTCAACCCCGCCACCATCGAGAACGAGTCGTACCAGATTACCCAGTCGCTGTTCGCCCTCTCCTCGGGGGGCATATCCGGCTGTGGCCTCGGGCTGGGGCAACCGAACTCCATACCTTCCGTTACCACCGACTTCATATTCAGCGCGGTGGGGGAGGAGTTGGGACTTCTCGGGGCGGTGTCGGTGGTGGTGATGTACGTTCTGTTCGTGGCCAGGGGGGTAAAGGTGGCGCTTACACAGCGGGACGATTTCGGGAAGCTGCTGGCGTTCGGCCTGGTGAGCATCATCGCGCTCCAGTCGTTCATCATCATGGGGGGGGTGACGCGGCTGATACCGCTCACCGGTATAACCCTGCCGTTCATGAGTTACGGGGGCAGCTCCCTGTTAGCCAACTTCATCCTGCTGGCCCTGCTGCTGGTCCTCTCCGACAGGGCCGCCGGCACTGACGCGGTCGGCATAAAGGAGGGGTCTAGTGCCCCATCTCACAAATACAATGGCATTCGAACGCCGCTGCATCCGCTCCTGCTGCGTTCCGCTCCCTGCGCCGTACTCAGAGAGTACGCCTCAGTCGCGCGCCTTGCCGGCGCGGCGCACCGACGCTCTCAGTGCTTCACCGTACTTATGAGACGGGACACAATGCGATGAACCGGTCTATCAAGATACTGCTGTTGGTGTTCGTCATCTGCCTTGTGGCGATAGTGGCGAACCTCTCCTGGATACAGATATTCGGCGCCGAGGGAATCGAGGACAACGCCTTCAACAAGCGGCGGCTGGTGGAAGAGTACGCTATACAACGCGGAGACATTCTGTCGGCGGACCGGCAGGTGGTAGCGCGGTCGGTTGATACCGGCACCGAGTACCAGTACCAGCGCGAGTACCCCCTGGGGTCGCTGCTGGCGGACGTTACCGGCTACGACTCCTGGATGTACGGGCGCAGCGGCCTGGAGAAGACGTACAACAGGGAGTTGCTGGGCGACGGGTCCGTCCTCACGCTGAGGAGTCTCGCAAATAAGCTCCTGGGGGCCAGCAAGAAGGGGAACTCCCTGGTGCTGACAGTGGACGCGCGCCTGCAGGCGACGGCGACGGAGGCCCTCGCCGGGCGCAAGGGGGCGGTGGTGGCGCTGGACCCCGGGACCGGCGCGGTGCTCGCCATGGTGACCGCCCCCACCTACGACCCGAACGTTACGGTACCGTTTCAGAATGACGACACCGCGGCGTGGGACGCGCTGGTGGCGAACCCCGAACAGCCGCTGCTGGACAGGTGCACCAGCGGGCTCTACCCGCCGGGGTCCTCCTTCAAGGTGGTGGTCGCGGCCGCGGCCCTGGACTCGGGGCTGGTCGCCCCGGAGACGCAGTTCAACTGCACCGGCGAGCTACTGGTCCACGGCTATACCATCAGCGACTTCGGCGGCAAGTCGCACGGCAACATCACGTTCGCCGACGCCCTCGTCGTATCCTGCAATAACACGTTTGCCCAGGTCGGACTGAGCCTGGGCGCGCCTTCGCTGGTACAGTACGCCGAGCTATTCGGCTTCAATGAGGTTATCCCGTTCGACCTGCCGGTAGCCGAGAGCAGGATAGCGGAGCCGGAGAGCATGGACCCGGTAGCAGTGGCTTCCAGCAGCATAGGGCAGGCGGAGGTGCTGGCGACCCCCCTGGAGATGGCGCTGGTCGCGGCGGCGGTGGCGAACGGTGGCGTGGTGATGGAGCCGTACCTGGTGGATGAGATACAGGATTACAACGGGAAGACAATAGAGCGGTTCGGCCCCGGGAAGTGGCAGGAGGCCACCGACAGGGCGACCGCCAGCACGCTCACCCGCATGATGGTGGAGGTCGTCGATGAAGGGACCGGCAGGGCCGCCCGGATACCGGGCGTCGAGGTCGCGGGAAAGACCGGTACCGCCGAGGTTGAAGGCGCCGAGTCCCACGCGTGGTTCATCTGCTTCGCCCCCGCGCTCGACCCCACGGTGGCTGTGGCGGTGATTATTGAGAACGGCGGCGAAGGGGGCATGACCGCGGCGCCGGTGGCCAGACAGGTCCTGGAGAAGGCTCTCTCGCTGGATTAGCGGGGCGCGAGCGCGATTGTAGGATATGATAAGTGGGGAGGCACGATGAGCTGGCTGATGAAACACTTGAGGAGAATTGCGAAGGGTACGCTCTTCACCGCGTTCGTCCTCGTCGCGTCGGTGGCCCTGACCCAGGCCTATCTCCTGCTCAGGTTCCTGGTGACAATGAAGAGAGGCGAGCCCGCAGTGCCGCCGGAGCACCTCCGGCCCCCGGAGTCACCGAGCATGGCCGACTCCTTCGGGCGCCTGGAGCAGGTGCCCTTCCAGCCGGTGCGCCCGATGGCCCTGGGCTTCGCCAGGGCGGCCCTCAATAACTCCTTTCTCCTCTTCATGAACGCCCGGCGCTCCACCGCGGCCCGCTTGTACAGGTATCCCGGCGAGTTCGAGGACGTAGTTATCGAGAGCTTCGACGGGACGCCCATCGGAGCGGTGGTGGGGATTCACCCCGACGGCCGCCCGCGCCCGGCGCTGGTCATCTCCCACGGGTTCATGGGGTCGAAGAACGACCATTACATAATAGACACCGCGCTCACCGCCTACTCGGAGTGGGGGTTCAACGTGCTGGGCATCGACCTGCGCAACTTCGGCAGGAGCCAGTGCCTCACCCATACCCCCTCCACCGCGGGGTGGAAGGAGGGGGAGGACCTGCTCGCCGCCGCGAAGTTCCTCTCCGGGAAGCCGGAGGTGACGACGGTGGGGATAACCGGGTTCTCCATGGGCGCCGGCTCCACGATGAGGGCCGCGTACATGGCCCGCGAGTACCCGTACCTGACCGGGGGCGCCATCGCCTGGAACGGCTACTCGGACGCCCGCCGCATGGTCTCCTACATCAGCAACCGGCCGCCGGTCAACGACCCGTTCTTCCCGGTGTACCTGGCGTTCCGGCTTATGCACCGGCTTCGCAGGGGGGACATGCTGGGGTACATCGAGGACCCCGATATCCTCGGTCACCTGGGCGGGAAGTTCAAGGATGCCAACTTCGAGAAGTACATAGAGAAGGTGGCCGCGCCGCATTACGGGGTGACCGCTGACGAGTTATACCGGAACGCGAGTTCGCGGGAGTTCCTGGCGGAGGTGGAGGTCCCGTTGCTCATCGTGCACTCCGCCGACGACCCCATCTGCCCGCCTTCGGAGATGGACGATCTAATCCAGATAGCGGAGGACAACCCCAACGTGCAGGTGTGGATGTTGCCGGCGGGAAACCACTGCCTGTTCCAGTATATGGACAGGAACTGGTACCTGACGGTCATGCGTGGTTTCTTCAGTTACTGGGCGGAGTGGTAGGGGACCCCGGGTTCTCAAGCGGTTTTCAACAGCGACAGGCGGGAGATGACGGCAGGCGGTGTTATCGCGAGGACGATCCTCGACGGCTAGCGCCGGGCGGCTCGCGGCAACCGGGAGAGCGTAACGGGAAAGGAGAAAGATGGGGCTACGGGAGGACCTGCTGAAACTGGCGGTGGAGATAGGGCCCCGCGGGGCGGGCACACCCGCGGAGGGCAAGGCGGCGCGTTATATCAGGAACCGGTTCGAGGACCGTGGCTTGAGCGCGGTAACCGATGAGTTCTTCTGTATCAGCACCTACTCCTACCTGTACATGATATACTTCGCGGTGGCGATCGCCTGCGGCGTCCTCTCCTACTGGTTCCCCTACTACGTGGCTCCGGTGGCGATGCTCTTCGCGGTGGCTTTCGCCCTCGACCTGGAGACGTTCCCGCTCCTCTCCCGCATACTTCCCCACCGCCTGAGCCGTAACGTGATGGGCGAGATACCGTCTAGTAGCGGGAAGGTCGGCCTGGTGGTGGTTGCCCATTACGACAGTGCCTGCTCCGCGCTATCGTTCCATCCCCGGCTGGTCAAGGGGTTCCGAACCTCCTTCTGGATGATGATAGGCGGGGTGTTCGCGGTCGCCGCGCTTGCATTGGCCAACCTGGTGGTGCGCGCGGTAGGCGGGCAGGTCAACCTGTGGGTATGGATCGCGACCCTGGTAGTCTCCGGTTACCTTCTCATCCCCATGGTGCTGATGGCGCACCGGGAGACGTCCATGGATTACACGCCGGGCGCCAACGACAACGCCTCGGGGGTTGTAACGATGCTGGGGCTCATGGACAAGATGAGCGAGCAGGAGTCGGAGATGAGCGGGGTGATGTTTGTTGCCACCGGTGCCGAGGAGGTAGGCACGGTGGGGATGATCGAGTTCCTCAAAGCACACGGGGAACGGGTGAAGGACGCGATGATAATCAACCTGGACAACCTGGGAACGGGACACCTTTGCTACATCGACCGCGAGGGGATGCTGCTGGGGCACCGGGCCAGCCCGGTCCTGCTCTGGCTCGCCGGCAAGGTGGCCGAGAGGAAGCAGTTCCCGGTGTGGAGGTCCGGGTACCGCCTGCTTTCCACCGATGCCACCCCCGCCCTGGCCCGCAGGTACCAGGCGATGAGCCTGATGGCGTTCGACGATAACGGCATGCTCCCCAACTGGCACTGGGAGACCGACACCGTTGACAAGGTGGATATGGAGAACCTGGAGATAGCCCGGGGCTTCCTCTGGAACCTTGCCAGGAAGCTCGACCTTCCCTGACCGCGCTCCCGTAGCGCCGGCATCCCGCCTGCTTCCGGTACTCCCTTGTAGCGCCGGCATCCCGCCGGCTTCAGGTATTCCCCTGTAGCGCCGGCATCTTGCCGGCATTCCCGATTGCAGGATACTCCCCCACACCCTGGCCCTCCCCCGCAAGCAACCACCCAAACCTTGAGGGGCGCCTGTAAAAGTCAAAGTCAAGGCAGCACTTCTCCCATGCCCCCCTCGGGAGTATTTCCAGGACATATGTCTTGCTTTGACGGGGTTAACGCTGGAAGGCCCGGTCTCCCGGGCCTTCAATAAACACGTCAGGCAGTTTTGCGTCTTGCCCGGGACGGTCATCTACATCCCTCGCCGCAGTGAGCGACGCGAGGTACCATGAACCTCTTCATATTCAAGACCTCCCTCCATACTAAGTCTAAGTCTATTAATACAATAGTATTACTATGCATTATAGCATGAAGAGCGGTCTTCATCGTTGTTGTATATCAAGGAACTCCGGGCTCCGCGTCCGGGGGGACGCGCCCTTTCAGGAACTGGGCGGCGGTGCGGATAACGTTACTGTTGAACACCACTCCCCAGTGGAGGACCGGCCAGGTGAGCCGCAGGTTGTAGCCGCAAGACAGGCGGGCGCTCTCCGACGGAACGATGGTGCCATCCCTGGTGAGGTAGATGGAAAGGCACCGCCGCTCGCCGCAGTCGCACGGCCCGCTCGCGTTCAACTCACGCATGAACGGTGAGCCGCGCCTGACCTGGCGGCCGCTCCTGGTGAAGGCGCCCAGGTAGCCGATGTAGACGCCGTCCTGGGGGGCACCCACGAACACCGCCCGGTTGAGGTCACGGCAGCCGTCCAGTTCCTGCAGGTAGATGCGGGCGATGAGCCCCCCCAGGCTGTAACCGACCAGGTTCACCTTGCCTACGCCGTTCTCCTGGCGCAACCTCTCTACCTCGCGGGCCAGCACCACCGCCGACTCCCTCATGTCGCCAACCGCCAACCGGGGCACCTTCAGCTTGATGGTGGCCAGCCCCTCGGACTCCAGGTGACGGGACACCCAGTCAATCTGGAACGCGGGGGAGCCCCAGCCGGGGACGATGATGACAGGGTAAAGACCGGTGCCGTTGCTCTCCTGGCCGGCGGGGGTAGCCCCGTGCTGTTTCTTATCTGGCATACAGGAACTACTTCCGCGTCAGTTGAGGGAAACCCTTCGCAGGCGCAGGGAGTTGGTCACAACCGATACCGAGGAGAACGCCATCGCCGCGGCGGCGGAGTCGATGTCCACATCCATCCCGCACACGGGATCGATAATTGTTCCATCCCGTTGTTCTTTGCGTTGTTCACTGCTCATCAGCTTGATGATAAGTCTACAGGTTGATAGACCGAATTGCTCCTTGTGTTGGGCGGCGGTATCCCTCATAGAAGGTAGCGATACTGGTGTGAAGTGGAGTGGAGAGGATAACCAATGCAAGCAAATGCTATCACAGGTGTGGAGCGTGGTCAACGCCGCCAGTGAGCGCCACAAGGCAACCGTCTTTGTGGGGACGCCCGGCCGACAGGGACAGGTCAAGAATAGCGGCGCGGCTGTCGATATAAACATGGCGACTGTCATATACTAACGAGTAGAGTTCCAGTATCCGTAGGGGAATGAATACGTTAGTCATACTATTGAAACACCCGGGTGGCATACTTATCTTCTGACTGGTATACTTCCCCAAGCCTACGGTGCCTTGGATGGGAGGACATTGTCAACCACCCCTCCCTCACGGGAAGGGCCTGGAGGAAACTCCGGGTCCCGGTTGACTAGGAGGCTTGGAACCTCGAAGGAGGTGACATGCAGAAGTTATCGGAGAGAAACACATACACACCCCGGGATGCATCCCAAGTTCCGGGCTCTGTGACCCGCGCTCCAAACAGTTCTTCGGGGGTGAGGAACAGCGACGCGGGTCTCAAAACCCCCGATAACAGCTCCGATGGGACCCTAACGCCGAGAGGGCACGGCGGGCAGGACTTGCGAGTACCTGCCGTTTATGTCCTCAACATGCGAGGTGAGCCACTCATGCCGACCAGCCCGAGGAGGGCACGTATTCTCCTTGGTGAAGGCAAAGCTCGTGTGGTCAAACGGACCCCGTTTGTGATCCAACTCCTTTACCCTACCGGCGAGACGGCCCAGGCCGTCACGCTCGGTGTTGATGCCGGGTATTCCAGGATTGGGGTATCCGCTGTTTCGGAAGGCAAGGAACTCTACTCTCTTGAAATGGTATTGCGTTCCGACATGGTAAAACTCAACTCTGAGCGCAAGATGTACCGTAGAAACAGGCGTGGCCGCAAGTGCTGGCATCGCAAACCAAGGTTCTTGAACCGGGTAAAACCGAAGGGCTGGCTTGCGCCAAGCATCCAGCATAAGCTGTATAGCCACGTGAAGGTTGTCGAGCAGACTGCCAATCTATTACCTGTTAGCAAAGTTATTGTTGAAGTGGCCAACTTCGATATTCAAAAAATCAAGAACCTTGATATCGAAGGCGAACAGTATCAGCAAGGCGACCAGTACGGGTTCGGAAATATACGAGAATATGTATTTTTCAGAGACGGTCATAAATGTCAACATTGTCGCGGAAAATCAAAAGACCCGATCCTACAAACACACCATATAACGTCCAGGCAGGTCGGCGGCGACAGGCCGGACAATCTGTTAACAGTATGCAAGACGTGTCACGACGCACACAACAGGGGAGAAATCACAATTGCCGCCAAACCAAAGATGGGTTATAAAGCAGAGACGTTCATGACAACCGTACGATGGAAGATAATCGAGGAACTTGAGGAAATCGGATACGCCGTTTCGCATACTTACGGGCATATCACCAAGCACCTGCGTATCGAATCAGGCCTACCGAAATCACATACAAACGACGCTTTCGTGATAGCCGGTGGTAATGGGCAGATTCGCACATCCAGTAGCTACACGATCAAGCAGGTAAGATCAAACAACCGAAAGCTCTACAAAGGAGCAAGGAGCCACATCAAGAATACTGCGCCGAGGTATCTATATAGGTTTCAGCGCTACGACAAGGTTCTGTATAACGGAATCGAGTGTTTCATATTCGGCAGGCGCTCTTCCGGGTACTTCGACGTTCGGAAAGTGGACGGAACGAAGGTCCACTCTTCAGTTGCCGCCGGGGGTTTGATTTTGCTTGAATCGGCGAAAACACTCTTGACGGAAAGGAGGACTGCGGCTTTCCTCCCCCACCTGAAGGAAGGGGTCGGGAGCCGCCTTTAAGATGAAGCGGTATGACCTCATTGTTGTGGGCGGCGGACCCGGCGGCTCGGTGGCGGCAAAGACCGCGGCCGAATCGGGGCTCAAGACCATCGTGCTGGAGCGCGGCATCAAGCCTGGTGACAAGAACGTCTCGGGCACCGGGCTGTCTCCGAAGTGCTTCCGTGATTTCGACTTTATGAAGCAGATGGACTTTCCACGCACGAGGGTCGCGACGATGGCGACGCTTCACT
>JAHIMR010000122.1 GCA_018896525.1 Actinomycetota bacterium | reverse complement strand
TCAAGTTTACAGCACCGTACAAAACCGTATGCCTAAATGGATTACACGGTATTCTCCCGAAGCAGTTCGCGGGAGGTGCGGATGTTCTACGGGACTTACTCGGTAAGTTAGCCGTGGGTGAGTTGATGTCACAGATGTCAACGTTTTTTGAACGGTCAAGAGGTAGAACGTCCAAGCTCACCGGCGGCAATGGAGCGCAGCGATATTGCCGTCCGGTGCAGCGCCTTGTTAGGTGTACTTTCTATGCTCATTTACCTTCCACAACATTTTTTATACTTCTTGCCACTACCGCAAGGACAAGGTTCATTGCGGCCAACTTTGGCTTGAAACTTCACAGGTTCTGGTGGGTTCAGAAGCCGTTCCACATCGGAAATGTCTTCAGGCTTATCGGGTTCAATGCCAACAATAGCTTGCCATCCATGATCATTACAGATCGACAAAACCTCTCCCGCTCGTTCCAGTGACTCCACACGGACTACCGCAGGATGTTTATTAGTTCCCAATTTAGCCATTAGTTACCTCATGCGCATAACAATAAAGCTAACCGGCGCGGGTACCGCGTCCGCGGCAGCGCCTTGTTAGACCGAGGATGGTCCTCGCACCGCCAAGGGCTTTCTCGGCACCCGCGTGACTACGTTTCTGCCGGACTGCCGCTCCTGCTGCTGAAGGTCCCGTGTGATTCGCTTCAGGTCATAGTCCAGGGATGCAGCATGCGCCTCCCGATGTCGCCGAATCTCCTCAATGATCTCGTCGCTATTGGTCTTCACTTGTCAGCTCCTCAGGCGTGCAGATCACCGGAGGCTCGTAGCCGGCCTCGCGAACGGCGTCGCTCCACTTGATCTAATATCTTCCGCTCCAATCGCTCTCACGAATGCCGGTCTCGGCAAGGAATCGTTGTTTTCCCAAGGCGACCCCACCGTTCGCTTCCGCGGTATGGCAGATTTCATCTAGGATGTGTTGTTTATCCATACGGTTCGCTAAGACACCCAACTTCTTGTTCTACACAAATCTCCGTTTGCCGGGTATGGACTGCCATACGACGAAAATAATATATCGCCAAGTCTGGAGAGTCAATGAGTCTGGAAGTAGACGTTGATGCCGCTCAGAATGGCGTCGGCAACGCGGTCCTGGCCTCCCGGATTGTTCCTGACCATGGCGGGGTCGTTCTCGATGAGGACCACCGGCACACGGGAAAGGACCGACCCCACAAACGCGGAACCGGTGTTGTTCGACGTGCCCCCGCAGTCGTTGCGGATCCCGGTCACCCCGACCGTCTGGAGCGAGGGGAACATCGCCTGGGCCAGTTCGGCGCTTGCCCTCGCCACGTTGGCGTCGACGTACACCACACTGCTCCCGTTCCGCTTGAACTGCCCCTCACCCGGGTGAAGAATGGCGTGCAGGTTGGTGTCGTAGTGGAGACGGACCATTACCTGGCATGTGTTTCCCACGTCCGCCCGGGTCCGCAGGCTCGCGTAGGAGTTCTGGCTCTCCTTCGTCAACCTGACCGTATACCCGGCGGTTTCCAGACGCGCCTTCACTTTCTGTGCAAGCTCCCACATCGCCTGGAGCTCTCCGGCCGCCCCACCGTTATCCGCCACGTTCAATCCGGTCGCCGGGTCTATCTCGCTTCCCGGGCAGTTGACCGAGTGGCCGGGGTCGATGCAAACGGAACGCCCGGCCGGCACCGCGGGGGTTATCGCGGTTTCCGCCGGGGCGGGTTGGACGTCTCCCTCCACCGGGGGTTCCGGCTCCGGGACAGAACTCGCCCCGTTTTCCTGGTCGATTATGTACTCGGGCGAATCCCTCAGCCCATTGAGGCGGACTACTATCACGTCCCCCTCATAAGCCTTTGTACCCGGCTTGGGGTCCTGCTCCTCGACTATCAACCCTCCGTACTCGCTGGAAGTATCCTGCATGGGGTCTACATCTATTGTGAGGTCGGCCGATTCGGCCTTTTCCCGCGCCTCATCGTATGTCGCCCCAACCACGTCGGGGACCTTCGGGCCTCCCCCGCTGCGCGCGAGCAGAACGACCATCCCCGCGATGAGTGAGCCCGCGGCGATAACGCTTACGACCACCAGCACGGTATTCCGGACCCGGTGCCCGGCCGAGCGCTTCTGGCGGCGCATCTCGGTACGGCTGGACCCCTCGCTATCGGTAGAAAAGAAATCGTTTCCCGTCTTCATCACCTTGTTTCAATACTGTTCAATACTTAACAATTATAACACACATCAGTTGGCGTTCCCGCCGTCAAACTCCAAACACCCTGCAGGATACTCCACCTTCCACAGGAAAAGGCCTTTTGCCGGGAGAGGGACAGCGCACGGCCCATCCCCCCCCTCGAGGTGGGTGGATAATTCCTCCATGCTCATGCGCCCCCTTCCCACCTCCACGATAGCCCCGCCTATGATCCTCACCATTCGGTAAAGGAAAGACCCGGCACGGATTATCAGGCAAACAACGTCCCGGGTGGAGTCAACAAGTTCGCACCCAAAGACATTCCGTACGCAGGACCCATCCTCCGACTTCGCCTTGAAAGCGGAGAAGTCGCGCTCCCCGGGAACGAGCGCGCAGGCCCTCTCCATCATCGGTCGGTCCACCTTCCGGGCGAGATGGTACGTGAAATCCTCGAGCAGCGGTGAAGGCAACTCCCTGTTCAGGATGAAGTAGCGGTACTCTCTGCAGACGGCGTCCCTCCGGGGATCGAACTCTTCCCTGACCGGCCTCATGGCGGTTACGGCGATCCCCGGAGGCAACAGCGCGTTTATCCCGCGAGTGGCCTTGCCGGTATCCAGCCCGCCCGGCACCTCAAACGCGACACTCTGGCCAACAGCGTGCACACCGGCGTCGGTCCTTCCCGCCCCCTCGACACCTACAGCATTCCCGGCAAACGTGGCCAGCGCGCTCTCCAGTGCCCCCTGTATGGTGGGCAGCCCGGGTTGCTTCTGGAAACCGTGGAAATCGGTTCCCTGGTACTCGACTCTAGCGGCGTATCTTGTCAATATATCACCCTCCTGCCTGCATTATAGACGACCGTGCCCCCCGGGTCTGTTGCAACAATGACGCACTGGTGCCAGGCACCTCTGTTGCGTTTTACACGGGTGTTGCCTGGCATCAACGCAAGAAACGCAAGATGGTGACAGGCACCAACGCAAGGTTGCCCCTGGGCTGTTGCATAGTGCACGCCCGGGGCCAGGCACCCAAGGTGCGTTTTGGGGACGGTAGGGTCTTCGCCCCTGGGCTTATGCATTGTGGGGCGTGGGTTCAAACAAGGTTTCGAACGTCACATGCCCGGGGATGGCGACTTTGTCTGACCGACGATTGTGTACGAGGGAGTGGTCAGGCCTTCTAGCCGTAACGAATAATCTCGTCCGCCGCTTAAAGGCGCTGACCCCACGAGTTGGGGGTTACGATTTATGCTCGAGGATGGATTCCAGCGATGAGTGCCCCACCACTCCCCGGTCAACCAGGGCGATCGCCTTATTGAGGTTATCGGTGAGCACATAGTCGGGGGAAACGTCGGCAAGCTGGCGAAGCAGGTCCAGTACCTGTTTCATCAGCCGTACCATGTCCCCAACCGACCAATCCGGGAAGCGCTCCAGCATCCCATCGAGCTCCATCCCCCCGGACCACAGGAAAACGGCCTCTCCGAAGCCCGTGTCCAGCGACCCCAGGAAATCCAGCCCTTTCTCTGCCTCACGCTCCTTCATCGACGACAGGATGCCGTCGAGCTCTTCCAGGACCACCCCGGGCGCCCCCTCGAGGTGCTCCCGCTCCCGGCGAATAATCCGGCGCTCGCTCTCGGTTTCGCCCTCGCGAGACTCATAGACGAACCAGGACGCGAACGCCGCGAGTTCGCGCGGCTCCAATCTCGATACGATCCCCCTGTCAAGAGCTTCCGCCAGGAGCAGGTCACACTCGTTATACACGCGGCGTAAAACCTCGCCTTTGGAAGTGATGTTTTCCCCATTCATGAATCCAAACTCGCCCAGGAACTTCACCGCGTCGGCCAGGCGCCTGGACACGATATCCTGCCTGGCGTCCATCTCCCTGGATATCACCTTCACCTGGCGCTCAGTCTTCTCCGCCCTGCGGGCCGCCTCCAGACAGCGCTGCTGATGCCGGCAGTTTTGACAGGGGTGTTGCGCCCGCTCCTCCTTGACCCGGGCCACACTGGATACCATCGCCTCCTCTTCCGCGCTCCTGCTCTGGTCATCCACTGGAGGGGCGCCACGCGCGGCGGACTCCATCCCGGCGCCCACGGACCTTCTCACCTTCCTGGTGGGGGAAGTTATCCTGTCGACATCCACCGAGCCCACGACCCGGGGGGGCTCGTCAACGGATGACAACCTGAGCTTGCGGTACCTCCCGTCGGGGTTCACCACCAGCATCTCGCCTTTTGTCCGTTTCCCCTTTTGTTTCCGTACAACCGCCTCCACCCTGGCATCCTCGCCCTTGCCGCTGATGAACACGTCCCCCGGCTTGAGCCTTGATACCGCGTCTTCTACCTGTCGGTGCCGTCTACGCTTGGTGGCGGTGGCGAGCTCCCTGGAAAGACGCGACTGTTTTTTCTCCAGTTCACGGTATGTCACGGAGTCGCCCTGTTCGCACCTGCTATCGGAAAGCTCGGCCTCGAGATCGTCCTGGAGCGCCTCCAGCCGGGCTTCCAGGTCCACCACCCGCCGGTTAGCCACGAACTGGGCGAAAGATAAGCTGAGCAGCTTCTGTGCCTCGGCAAGGTCACGATCTGCCAGTATGTTCACCGCCATGTTGTACGATATATTGAAGCTCGAAACCACGGGGTTCGCTTCCTTGTCGACCAGGGACCTCACGTTCTTGTAGGTGAAGTATCTCTGGTGAAGGACCACAGCGTGCCCGACCTCGTCAATACCCCGGCGCCCGGCGCGCCCCGTAAGCTGCTTGTACTCCCCTGAGGTAAGTGGCCTGTGCTTTTCCCCACTCCACTTGGACAGAGATTCGATCACCACTGTGCTGGCCGGCATGTTGATGCCCAGAGACAAGGTTTCGGTGGCGAAGACCACCTTCAGGAGGCCCTCCACGAACAGTTCCTCCACCGCCTCCTTGAACAGGGGAAGGATCCCCGCATGATGGACCGCAACCCCCGCCATAAGGGCGGACCGCAACTGCGGGTACCGCAGGCACTCCAGGTCGGCGTCGGAAAGGCCGCGGACCTTCTCATCGAGGTAACGGTCTACCTGCTCCGCCTCGGAGCGTTTGTTGAGGATGCCCCCCTCCGACAACCACATTAACGCCGAATCGTCGCATGCCGCGCGGGAAAAGAGAAAGTATATGGCGGGAAGAATCCCTTCTTTCTGGAGCTCCTTTATCACCTCCACCCGCCGGGGCTTTAGATCAGGCCCTTTTCTTCTCCTCCTCCGGTTCTGTCGAGGCGCCGGGGCATTCTTCAGGCGATCGAGCTGCTCGTTGATGACGCGTTGCATGTCCCGTGAGAACAGGGGCGTCAACGCCTTGCCCACAAAGTAATAATTCTTCAGTTCGACCGGCCTTACTTCGGATATCACCACCTCGACGTCGCCGTGAAGGCTATTCATCCAGCTCCCCATCTCCCGGGCGTTGGAGATGGTGGCGCTCAACCCCACTATCTTGACGGTTCGGGGCAGCATGATGACAATCTCTTCCCACACAGGCCCCCGGAACGGGTCGTGCAGGTAATGGACCTCGTCGAGGACTGCCACGCCCAGCCGGTCCAGCAGTGGGCTTCCCTCGTATATCATGTTCCTCAGGACCTCGGTCGTCATCACCACCAGCTGGGCCTCTCCGTTGATACTGTTATCTCCGGTGAGGAGTCCGACCTTGTCCGCGCCATAGGTACGAGAGAAGTCCCTGTACTTCTGGTTGGACAGCGCCTTGAGCGGGGTGGTGTAGAAAAAACTCCTCCCCTCAGACCTGGCTTTCTCCAGGGCATACTCGGCCACAACCGTCTTGCCCGAGCCGGTCGGCGCCGCCACCAGCACCGAGCGGTCCCGTGACAGGTGACCGATGGCCTCTCGCTGGAAGTCGTCCAGTTTAAACCCGCACTCCATTTCAAACTCCGTTGGATTCATGGGTCTATTGTAACAGGGGGGGTCTTCCCGCGCGTGTTATATAATGAAAGCGTGCGAATACACGAGAGCGACCCAGTCGACCTGGATGGTGTTTGAATGGAGACAACCTGCACGGGGGCACCGGCAGTAGTCGAACCCCCCCTGATCGAAACCGGCACTCAGTGGCTTCGGCTCGAGCGACCTGGCCTCCGGGAGCGGCTGGGCGAGGAGGGTGCGTGGCTTTTCCTGGTCCTGCTGGGGCTGGGTCTCGCTTCCGCCATGCCGTACCTGCAGTCGAAGGGGCTATGGATCTCGATCCCCTGCTGGTTCAACAAGGTGACCGGGCTTCCCTGCCTGACCTGCGGGATTACCAGGAGTCTGTCGCTTTGCGCCCACCGCGAGTGGTACGCCGCCTTTCGGATGCACCTGCTCGGCCCCCCAATCTTCGTGCTGGGCTGCGGGTACGTCCTCTACATGGTAATATCGATGGCCGGTGGGTTCACTCTGAAGCTACAGCTTTCACGGCGGGCCCGCAGGATAGCATTCTGGTCTGTCTTTGGGGTATTCTTCAGTTGCTGGATAATAAAGCTGGTATTTATGAGGGGTACATGGTAACCAGCCCCGTGGGGTTCGAGATGAAAGGAGAGCCGTTTGGACCAGCAACAGGAGTCCTTGATACAAAACCTCTACTACTACATCCAACAGAGGGTAAACACCGACTGGATCACCGACGCCGGCATGGCGGTGCTGCTGACCGTTGTGACCTGCGGCATCTACGGTCTCTACGTTTTCTACAAACTGATGGAGAGAAGGGACCTCCACTTCGCCCGCATGGCCAACATGGTGAACACCAGCGTCGCGCTTCTGGGGGAGAAAGCGGCCCGGGAGGGCAAGACTGAGCTCATCGGCCAGGAACTGGCCCAGTTGGAGATGGTGCAGCGCGAGATCTACGAGCAGAGCCGGGAGCGGGGGGCCGCCCTCTGGCTGGTGCTGGCGATCGTCACCGGCATTGCCGCCTTTATCGGTTATTACCTCATCATGGACGACTTCGCCCGGCACGACGTCCTGGAAGCCCAGTACTTCACGTTGATGTCCGGCGCCATGGCCAAGCTGGGGATGTCTTCGCAGGCCTCGCAGGCCGCGCTGACTATCCCGGAGCGCAACTTTGTCACCTTTATTATCCTTACCATCGTGACCTGCGGTATCTACGGCTTATACTGGCTGTACGTTCTCGTGGATGACGGGAACCGCCACTTCGAGGCGCAGGTCGGATGGGAGGATTACATCTACTCGGCCCTGGCGGCATAGTAGCAGTCTATGCTCGACACGGAGGTGCCCCATGAAGTTCTGTAGCCAGTGCGGTCAAGGTAACACGGATGACGCCACGTTCTGCATCCAATGCGGGTCTTCCCTCGAGCCCGAGGGAGCTCCCACCACGGCCGCCGCTCCACCGGCCGGCGTCATTCCTCCAACTCCACCCGCGGGAGCAGGGCCACCTGCTCCTGGTGTGGCGCCACCGGGAGTCGTTCCACCTGGAGTCGTTCCACCGGGAGTCGTTCCACCGGGAGTCGTTCCACCACCTCAGGGAGTTACGGGACGGCCTATCGGGACAGCGCCCGGTGCCCCTTACGGTGGGGTTCCAGCGAGGCCTATCAGGCAGCAACAGCCCACCGACGGCATGGCGGTCGCGTCCCTGGTCCTGTCCATCTTCAGCTTCGTCTCATTCTTCTTCTGCTTACCGGTGGTGCCAGCGGTGCTCGGCTTGATATTCGGTTACATGAGTCTCACCAAGATAGAGGAGAGCCGGGGGGCCGTCGGCGGCTCGGAACTGGCGCGTGCCGGGATAATCATCGGGTGGATAAACATCGGGCTAACGGTCCTGGTCGGGATCTTCATACTGGTCATGGTCCTGGTGGCTTCAACGCAATAGACACCGGGCACACCTCGAAGGGAATGCCGGCATGATGCCGGCTCTATGTGGGTTAAATCAGATACCGGCGGTTGCCGGCGCCGGGAGAGGCGGGCGGGGACGGAGGTCGTGGATTAATCCTCTTCGTCCTCCCCGGAATCCTCCAGTGGTACGGTCTCAATCTCTCCCTCCAGCGAGCCCACCAGCAGCTCGACTTTCGCCTGCGCCGAATCGAGGCTGTCCTGGCAGTACTTGATGAGCTCCACTCCCCGCTCGAAAAGCCCAAGGCTCTTCTCCAGTTCCAGCTCTCCGCTCTCCAGCGACTCGGTTATCTTCTCTAATTCCTCGATCGCTTCCTTGAAGGTGGGTTCGTCTTCCACCATGCATCACTCCTTTCCACTTACATCCGCTTCCAGGTTGCCACGCCCCAACCTTATCTTCAACGGGGTACCGAGTTCCACCTCGCCCGACGAACGTACCACACTGCCGGTGTCACCGTGGAACGTTATAGAGTACCCTCTGTTCAATACCGCCAGCGGGCTCAGCGCCTCCACGCGGGCCTTCGCTTCCGCCAGTGAGCCGGCTTTTCTCTCCACGTCACGCGCAATCCCCCTTGCCAGCCTCGCGCTCAACGCCTCCAGCCCCGCCCGGCGCCGGGCCATCAGTTCCTCGGACCGCCTGAATACCGGGTGCCCGGTAAGGAGCGCCAACCTGTCGCGGCTGCGCGAAATCCCACGCCTTGGGCTTTGCGGAAGCGCGACCGCCGCACGCTCCCATCGCTGCATGAACCTGCCTAGGAGAAACTCCGAACTCTTGTAAAGAGGTCCTCGCCTGGCCCCGACAAGCTGCCTTGCCCCGGCCTGAATGTCCCGTGCCACATGCCTGTGAAGGGAGCCCGCCGCTTTCCCCAGAATTGCCTCGACCTCGCTTCGGTCGGGTACCGCCGCCTCGGCCGCCCCGGTAGGGGTGCTGGCCCTCCAATCCGCCACCAGGTCCGACACCGTTATATCGGGCTCGTGGCCTATCCCCGTGATTACGGGCACGCTCAGGCGGACGATCGCCCGAGCCACCTCCTCGGTATTAAACGGCTCCAGGTCTTCAATTGAGCCACCGCCCCTTGCCAGTATCACCAGGTCAACCGGGAACTCACGGTCGAAGAAGTCGAGGGCGGCGCATATCTGCTCTACCGCGCCGGCCCCCTGGACGGTCACACCCCGAACGAACAGCGCGGCCGGGGGGAATCGTCGGCTGGCGGTAACGGTCACGTCGCGTATAGCGGCCCCCCTGGTGGAGGTCACCACCCCCATGCGCAGCGGGAACCGCGGCAACGGCTTCTTTGCCTCCTCCTTGAAAAGCCCCTCCGCCTGGAGCTTTCTCTTCAAGGCCTCTATCCTCCGCTGCAGGTCGCCCTCCCCGAACGGCCTGAGTTCGGCGACACGCAGTTGGTACTTGCCCCCCTCCTCATAGAGACTCAGCGTCCCCCTGGCCAACACCAGCGCCCCGTCTTCCATCTTGAAATCGAGCGCCTTTAACTGGCGCTGGGTGAGCAGTGCCGGCAGTGAGGCCTTCGAATCGCGCAGGCTGAAGTAGACGTAGTAGGCGTAGCCGGAACTCAGGCCGCTGATCTCCCCCTGGACAAGCACCGTGATGCGCTCCAGGGACTCCCTGGCCATCCGGTTGACCTGGCTAACGGTAAGAGCCACCTCTTCGGCGGGGACACCTTCCCGCTCTTCGTCCTCGTCGGGCCACGGCAAGGTCAATTCGTCTTCCATATCTCCTCCCGAGGCTATTATATAACCATCCGGTGACATCACCCGGGTCGTTGTTATTGCCCGGCCCCGGCGTTATGATTTCCTGTGACGATAAACGGCGAGCGAAGGTGGGTATCTTGCGTTTCCTGGTAATGGGAGCGGGCTCCATAGGATCGGTTGTGGGCGGTTTCCTCCACCTGGACGGCCACCAGGTGTACCTGCTGGGTAAAGGCCCGCACATCGAGGCGGTCATGGACGACGGGCTCCGGATATCCGGTATATGGGGGGAGCACTCCGCGCCGGACATCGATGCGGGAACCGGTGTGGACGAGATGCTCTCGGGCGGTTTCGAGCCTGAGTGGACGCTCCTTACCGTCAAGTCCTACGACACCCGGAAAGCCCTCGAGGACCTCGAGGCGGCGCTCCCATGCATGAGCGGTGTAATCTCCCTGCAAAACGGGCTGGGCAACCTCGAGGCGGTGGCCGGTGCGGCTCCGGGCAAGGCGGTGGGCGGGCGGGTCATATTCGGGGCGCGAACGCTCGAGCCCGGCACTGTCGACGTCACGGTATGCGCCGACGACGTCCTGCTCGGTCCCGCTCCCGGCGGTCCGGATGGCGTCGATGGTGTTTGCGACGCTTTCTCCCGGTCGGGTATCCCCTGCCGCTACGAGGTGCGGATACTCTCCTACGTCTGGGACAAGGTGCTGTACAACGTATGCCTGAACGCGCTGGCCACGCTGCTGGGGACCGATTACGGGCACCTGGGGGACGAGGCAGAGACATGGGTGGTCATGGAAACGCTTTGCAGTGAGTTCTATGCGGTCGCCTCCGCCGAGGGTGTTGACCTGGTCTCCCCCGACCCCGCCGCTTATCTCGAACGGTTCCGTCAGGACCTGCTCCCGCCGACCCGGGACCACCGCTCCAGCATGCAGGAGGACATCGAACAGGGCCGCCGCACCGAGATAGACGCCCTCAACGGCGCTATCTGGCGCCTGGGCCGCAAGCACGGCATCAATACCCCCGCCAACCAACTCCTTACCCAGATGATTCACTTCCTGGAGCAGGCGGCACCGTGAGCCTGGAACCCTTGGTAATTGAAAGTATCAAGCGTCATATGAAGGAGGTCAGGCTCCAGAAGGTACGTGTTATTGCGTCAGTGTCATTCTCTTTGCTGGTTATGTTAGTCTCCATATTTTTCTTGTACTCCGCGGCAAACGCGCGCATGAAAGGAGTCCCCGCCATCGCTATTATCGTTTTCATCTTGTTAATCCTGCTCGTGGTACCTTTTCTCTTGTCGGACTTCATGAAAGAGGTCCGTAAACAATCAATGAGGGGGGGTAAATTCTGGAAACTGTTCTTCGAGGACAATGGGAGTGACGAAGACTCACGACCTTCGAAATCCGATTATGAAGCAGGTCACGGCATCGGTTCGCAACTCAGATATATCTTCAAATTCGAGGACAAGGCATCCGTAAAACGGAGAGTCGTAGTAATGATGCTCATACAGTATGTCGTACTACTGCCAATCGTCATCTTAAGCCTGGTCTTCTCGGACATCGATATCCTCTGGGGAACGTCGCTGCTCCTCGTAGCCGCTGGCATTCTTTTTCCAATTACTTTCTGGGTCGCTGTCAAGGGTACGTGTACGTATTATTATCGAAAATTTCTCTGCCATTCGCTTGACCTTGTTTGCGAGTTCGATGAGAGACCTCTGGCACGTTTCAAGGATGTGCTGGAATCCATCAGCATCGGTTACGGAATTGATCCTCCTGAAGTCGCCGTGCTCGACTCGGAAGTCCCAAACTCCGTGACTTTTCTGATGGAAGGAGAGCCGACCATAGGGATTACCCGGGGGTTGCTTGAGGCCGACGTAAGTTACGATGAGATAGAAGCTGTTATGGCCCACGAGTTATCCCATGTCATGTTGGATGATTACTACAAGCCGTTCAGCGTGTGGCAATCGCCGAACACATTCCTGTACCTCGTAGGGTTCTTCTGCCTCACCTCTCTGATGGCGGTTGGGATTCTTCTTGCGATGTCCGGCGTAGAAGGACTTGCGATGGACTTCTTCGTTCTGGCGGGAGGCACACTGTTTCTTGCCGCATTATTCGCGCTGTCGAGATATTTTATGAAAAGGCTTGTACTGACACAGCACTATAGCGATATTGTAGCGGATTCCGTTGCATCAAAGATCACGTACAACCCTTCCGCTCTCAAGAGCGTGCTGGAGAAATTGTTCAACTCGATAAAGTCATCACGCCTCAGAGACCCAAAGCTGGAAAACGCCGCCATCTCGAGAAACCTGTTCATTGATTCCTTGCCTCGTGACTGGGTCGGCGTAGATACTGATCACCTGGTTAGCGAACGCCTCAATAACCTTAGCGCTGTAGAACAGGGGCACTGGCCAGCCTTCGAATAGTAGGTGTTTCCCACTCCCAATGCACCGTTGGTGCCTGGCACCAATGTTGCGTTCTTGCGTTTTGGTAGATATTGGCAGGAATCTTGCGTTTGGTACCGGGTACCATCTTGCGTTTTTGCGTTTTTTAGCGTGGGTCGCCGTACAT
>JAHIMR010000012.1 GCA_018896525.1 Actinomycetota bacterium | reverse complement strand
TAGATCAGATGTATCTATTCCAAGAAACTGGATTTCCGCGAGCGCGCTATTTGCCTGATCCAAGAGGGCCTTGGCCTCAGCTCTGGCCTTCTCCAGTTCCGTATTGGCCTCCCCATTAGCTGGGGATGTTTTTTGCTGTGAAGTAGTTTGGCTTTGTCTCTTCTCCTGGCATCTCACAAGGGCAAGGATTCCCAGAACCAGGAGAACTGCGACCCCGATTGCCAGCAATTTTTTCATGACAAATAGAATCCCTTTTGAGTAGCTACCTAATGATACTAACGCATGGCCACAGTAACAGATACGGCACAAGAGGATGGTTTGTGTAAGATCGACACCGAATGGCTCCTGATTTTATGACACTACATGTTGTATCTAGCTGAGCAAAGAGAACGTCGCAGGTGTAGATATGTTTGAAGGACAATATCAGGCATGGATTGTGGTACCTCTTATTCTCTTATTCTCTGTAAGCTGGGGTACCCCGCGATTGAATGGTCTGCCAACAGCATGGGCTCAATATCCGAATAATAGACTAAAGCTGATAAATGCTGGAGGCATTAAGAAAGATGGTGCCCCCGGTAGGATTCGAACCTACGCACAGGGATTAGGAATACTATTCACCCGGATTTCTCATATTAAACCACAAAGGAACCACCGCCAGAATCGAATAAGTATGCAGTGCGAAAGGGTTTGTCTGCAGTCTCAGACTAGATATCCGGAGGTCCCCGATGGGTGAAACGAAAAACGGTGCTTTGAAGCTCAATTTCGACCGCCATCTGCGTCTTGAGTTCAGAGGCGCAAAGGTAACTACTGACGCCGGTCTTCTGGCGGTGAGGGAGCTTGATGGAGCGCTGGTTCTAACCGAGATGGCAGGTGAAATGATACAGGACAACAGGACCGGTAGGAACGCACAGCATGAACTGACCGGCCTTCTTCGCCAATCGGTGTACGCTCGTCTTGCAGGATACGAGGACGTGAACGACCACGAGTTACTCCTTCGTGACCCGGCTATGCGTGCCGCTGTCGGGAGGAAAGCCCTTGAGAGAAACGCGGCAAGCTCACAGACGGTGGCGAGGTTCGAGCCAGATATCCTCACACAAGAAGATAACCTGGAGGCTCTGGCCAGCCTGAACCACTCATGGGTTTCGAAGGCCGTCAAATCAACAAAGGCCAAGAAGATAGTCCTCGACATGGACTCTTCCGAGTCCCCCGTCCACGGCAACCAGGAGGGCTCGGCCTACAATGGGCATTTTGAGTCCACCTGCTATCACCCTCTGTTCTGTTTCAATCATTTCGGAGACTGCGAGGGCGCCGTCTTGAGACCCGGAAACGTACACTCCGCAGATGGCTGGAGGAATTTGCTGGAGCCCATCGTGGACAGGTACAAGGACACGAACAAGAAGCTCTATTTCAGAGGGGATGCCGCCTTCGCCATACCTGACATGTACGAGTATCTTGAGGAGAAGGGCATCCTCTACGCCATAAGGATAAAGGCCAACAACAAACTGTATGAGAAGATAGACCATTTGATGACGAGACCGGTGGGAAGACCCTCTAAGAGGCCGAAGGTATTATTCCACGACTTCTCCTACCGGGCCGCGTCCTGGAAGAAATCCAGGAGAGTGATAGCCAAGGTGGAATGGCACCAGGGAGAGCTGTTCCCGAGAATAGGTTTCATCGTGACCAACCTGCAGAGGAAGCCCGAGAACGTGGTGAGGTTCTACAACCAACGTGGAATATGTGAGCAGCATATCAAAGAAGGCAAGTATGCCCTTACCTGGACCAGGCTGTCCTGCATGAGGTTCACATCCAACCAGGTGAGGCTCGCGCTGTTCGTCCTCGCCTACAACCTGGGTAACTTCATCCGCCGGTTCGCCCTGCCAAGCAAGATCTCGCATTGGTCACTTCGGAGCGTACAACTCAAGCTCATAAAGATAGGCGCCAAGGTGATAAGCCATTCTCGAAGGACGATATTCCAGTGTGCAGAAGTCGCCGTTCCCGGCGAACTGTTCGAGGACCTTCTCGGTCGTATCCGTTCCCTTGCAACCGTACCGACATGACCATGAGGAAGGAATTCCAAATGAAAAGAGAACGTTGGCCAACTGTCCCCCAATACCGGCGGATTGGGTGGTTCCAGGCAAGAAGCCGGATATATTCGGGTGATGGCTGTCGGAATCGAAGCGATAGAAGTGATAGCGGAGCAAATCATGGTAGAATATAGCTGTTGGGGAGGGGATATGAGAAATGTCAGGTAAAGACTGTCAACACGACGAATGGGGGTAGCTATGAAAAGACCAAACAAGTCGAGGTTGTTTTCCCTTGTTTCAACCGTCCTGATTGCCGCCTGGGCGCTTACACTGTGTTTGGCGTCTCCAGCGGTGGCCGAGACCTGGAACATCAAGACGGTGGACTCCGCGGGCCGTGTAGGCTCGTATACCTCCCTTGCCCTGGACTCATCCGGTAACCCACGTATCAGCTATCTTGATGATACCAACTGGGACCTCAAGTACGCCTACTCGAATGACGGTGGGGCCACCTGGCCGGCGGCAAACATCAAGACGGTGGACTCCGCGGGCGATGTAGGCTGGAATACCTCCCTTGCCCTGGACTCATCCGGTAACCCACGTATCAGCTATCTTGATGATACCAACTGGGACCTCAAGTACGCCTACTCGAATGACGGTGGGGTCACCTGGCCGGCGGCAAACATCAAGACGGTTGACTCCGCGGGCAATGTAGGCTCGGATACCTCCCTTGCCCTGGACTCATCCGGTAACCCACGTATCAGCTACTTTGATAATACCAACGGCGACCTCAAGTTCGCCTACTCGAATGACGGTGGGGCCACCTGGAACATCAAGACGGCGGACTCCGCGGGCAGTGTAGGCTCGTTTTCCTCCCTTGCCCTGGACTCATCCGGTAACCCACGTATCAGCTACTTGGATGGTACCAACCTCGACCTCAAGTTCGCCTACTCGAATGACGGTGGGGCCACCTGGCCGGCGGCAAACATCAAGACGGTGGACTCCGCAGGCGGTGTAGGCAGGGATGGAACCTCACTTGCCCTGGACTCATCCGGCGACCCAAGTATCAGCTACTATGATGATACCAACGACGACCTCAAGTTCGCCTACTCGAATGACGGTGGGGCCACCTGGCCGGCGGCAAACATCAAGACGGTGGACTCCGCGGGCATTGTAGGCTCGTATAGCTCACTTGCCCTGGACTCATCCGGTAACCCACGTATCAGCTACTTTGATGGTGCCAACGGCGACCTCAAGTTCGCCTACTCGAATGACGGTGGGGCCACCTGGCCGGCGGCAAACATCAAGACGGTGGACTCCGCGGGCAATGTAGGCTTGTCTAACTCACTTGCCCTGGACTCATCCGGTAACCCACGTATCGGCTATCTTGATTGGGACAACGGCGACCTCAAGTTCGCCTACTCGAATGACTTCGTCGTCGTCGCCCCGACCCTCGAGACCAATGCTGCAACCAACGTCACCACATCCGGGGCCACCCTGAACGGCAATATAACCGATACCGGCGATGAAAACTGCGATGAGAGGGGCTTCCAGTACCGGGAGGAGGGCGGAACCTGGACCGATTGGGACGAAGCCGGTTCTTTCGGCACCGGTTCTTACAGCCACGGTATCAGCGGCCTCACTCCGGGAGCCACCTATGAGTTCAAAGCCCGCGCCCACAACTCGGCGGGATGGGGCTCGGGAGGTACCCTGAATTTCACCACCGATACCTTGGCCCCCACCGTCACATCCATCACCCCGGGCAGCGCCGACAACGACGGCACTGTACCCATCACCAATCTGGCTGGCACCAACTTCAGGAACGGCGCCACCGTCCAGCTCATCGGTCCCTCCGGTTCAGGTGTTAACGGAGCTGGCACCATCAACGCCACCAACGTGAAGGTTGTCTCCTCAACAAAGATAACCTGCGACTTCGGCGTCGACGGGGCGGCAGCGGGCTCTTACACGGTCAAGGTCGCCAATGACGATGGGAAGAGTGGCAGCAAGGCCGGTGCGTTCACGGTTACAGAGGCCCCGAGCGAGTCCGCAACCTGGTACCTGGCCGAAGGAACCACCGCCTGGGGATACTCATGCTACATATCAATAGAGAACCCCAACAACACCGCGGTGAGCGCCACCGTCACCTACATGACCGACACCGGGGCCGTCCCGGGAGGGGACATAGACCTGCCCGCCAACTCCCAGGCGACCGTCAACCCGGTGAGTATCGTCAGAGAGAAGGACTTCTCTACCATGGTGGAGTGCAAGGAAGGAAAGACGATAGCGGTGGACCGCACCATGTCCTGGACCGGAGAGGGAGCCCCCTCCCCCGATGGCCACTGCTCGATCGGTGTCACCGGTGCTGACACCACCTGGTACCTGGCCGAAGGTTCAAGCGCCTGGGGGTTCGACTGCTGGTTGCTGATACAGAACCCCAACGCCACCGAGGCAACAGCCCAGGTCACCTACATGATAGAGGGGGCCGACCCGGTGACCGTGGAGAAGAAAATACCGGGTAACCAGCGGAAGACCTACAACATGGCCAACGACATAGGGGAAAAGGATGCCTCCATCAAGGTGGAGGCAGACATCCCGGTCATCCCCGAGAGGGCGATGTACCGGAACAACAAGAGGTCGGGCCACGACTCCATCGGGACCACCGCACCGGCGGCCGACTACTACCTGGCAGAAGGCACCACCAACTACGGGTTCACCACCTACGTTCTGGTCCAGAACCCCAATAACACCGCAACCGACGTGAACGTGACCTACCTGACATCATCAGGAGCGGTTCCCCAGGCACCGTTCAACATGCCGGGTAACTCGAGAAAGACCATAAGGGTGAACGACGTGCTTCCCGCAAGCGATTTCTCAACGCAAGTGAGCGGAAGCCAGCCCGTCATCGCCGAGAGGGCCATGTACTGGGGTGAGAACACAGAACTGGGTGAGGCCGCACATGACTCGATCGGGCTATCTGCTCCACACACCACGTTCTACCTCCCCGACGGAGAGACCTCAAACGGTAGAGAGACCTACACCCTGGTCATGAACCCCAACGACACCGCCGTCGAGGTGGAGATAAGCTACCTCACCCCCGACGGGGAAGGTAACGTCATCTTCACCGAAACGGTGGGGGCCAACTCCCGCATGACCTACTCAATGATAGACAAGGGAATATCGGGAAGGGCCGCCGTCCTGGTCACCTGCAAAACGTCAGGCAAGAAGATAATGGTGGAGCGCGCCATGTACTGGAACAACCGGGGTGCGGGGACGGATACGATAGGTGGGTTCTCGGATTAGAGGATAGCCTCAACTTTTCCCATAGTGGACAGTATATAGGGCATTCATGTATGTTTCTCCTGGTTCGGGATGGTTATCCCTGGTTCGCGGTAGGTGGCCTTAGTTTCGCCTGGTTATGGGAATCGAGAGTGCTTCCTGGTTACTGATGGTTGCTCGTGGGTTCGCTTGGGTTCTGGTTGTTGTTGATGGTTAGGTCCACATTTAATCCACATGAGATTCCGGTGATGGGGATTAAAACCCCAAAGCCCTGCAACGGACGTGAGTCCTGGCCTGTTGTTACGATAACAGCAGACCCATCGGGACGGCCCATATCCGGTCACCCAGGTTTATCATCTCGGTCCCGTTGTAGGCAAGTATTCCCGCCTTACACCCGGGCACGGCACTCAAGAACGCCCGCAGGCCTTTCAGGTCGCGCTTGCTCCAGGACTCTCCCGCCTTCACCTCGATAGCCAGGGTTTCCCTCTTGTTTTCAATGACGAAATCGACTTCCAACCCGGTGTCGTTCCGCCAGTAGTACAGGTTCCATGCAAGCGTGTGCGAGTTAAGTATTCCCAGCAGGTTCTGGGCTACGTAACTCTCAACGATGTGTCCTCTCATCGGGTCGCCTGCCAGGTCGGTGCAGCCGGAAAGGTGACATGCGAGCCCGGTGTCGGATACGAATATCTTCGGGGCCTTCCTCACCCTCTTGGTTCGGCCGCCGTGGTATGTCTGCAGGCGGTAAACCAGGAACAGGTTCTCTAGCCAGCCAAGGTATCGGAATGTGGTTTTTACGGGTAGGGCGGCATCCCTGGCGACCTGGCTGACGTTCAGTATCTGCCCGGTCCTTGCCGCCAGAAGGCGAAGGACGTTCCGGAAACCCACTATGTTGTCTACCCTTGAGATGTACCTTATATCTCTCTCAACGTAGTTCTGCTCGTAACCCATCAGCCATACCTGTGCCTCCTCTTCCGATGCGAGCACGACCGGCGGCATCCCTCCAGCCACTATCTCCTTGTTGGAAACTGGCTTGATATCATCCATGCGCATCCGTTTCCCAGGACTCTCCATGAAACGGAGCAGGAACGGTTTCCTCTTGGTCCCCCCCAGCGTCTCCCTTCTGGTAAGGGGCATCATCCTGAGGTAAACAGCTCGCCCCGCGAGGCTTTCTGATACCGACTTCCGAAGTTCGAAGCTGGCAGATCCTGAAAGCAGGAACCTCCCCGCCTCGCGCTTCCTGTCCACCGACCTCTTTATCGCCAGGAATAGCGCGTCAGAGCGCTGCGCCTCATCTATCGTTAGGGGGCCATAGGACCGAAGCATCGAATCAGGGTTCTCGTTGGAGGCCTCCAACAGGGCCAGGTCATCAAGGCTTATGTACTCCCTGTCTTTCAGCAGGGGGTCGTTCACCAGCATCGTGCTCTTGCCGACCTGGCGCATGCCGGTGACTATTACCACCGGCGAGTTCCTGAGCAGCATCTCCACCTGTCCTGAGATCTCGCGCGGCAAGTACCTGCTCACCAAGTGAGCTCTCGCCTGTATGGATTGGTCCATGATAACTCCCTAAGTGTCATAGGATATGTCAGTACGTGACAAATATACTATACTCCGGAACAGGAGTCAAGTCTCAAAATGAACCACCAGGAACCAAGAAGAAGTGAGATTTGGTCTACATTTAATCCAAATGCAGAGCCCCGGACATGCCACGATAATTACTACGACTCATATGATACCTCAGTGGCCTCCATCACCATGCGAAGTGTCGTGCCGGGATAGCAGACTTTCAGTTCATTAAGCGCTTCACACAAGGTGGCCAG
>JAHIMR010000121.1 GCA_018896525.1 Actinomycetota bacterium | reverse complement strand
TGCCACAGGGTTCCGCTTAAGCGGTTTCGGGCTTGTGATCAGGCCTGAACCTGGTCCCGCCAGTCCGAGAACAGGGAAATCTGATTTTGCCGTGCCGGAAATTCAGTTAGATGCTATGCGTAGGGGTGGGGAAAGAGAGTTTCGATATCGTGGATGGAGAACTCGTCTATGGCCGCTTGGGCGCCGAACCCGGACTGGGCGAAGGAGCCGACGTAGATTTTCTCCCCGATATCGGTAAGGATACCGGTTCCGGGCTGCGGGGTGTCCTCGATGTGTTCCGAGCCGTTCAAATAGAGGTGAACCTCACCCTCCGAGTGAGTGGCGGCCAGGTGGGAGGGTACTCCCGGGGGGAAGTTCTCCTCGTCGATCGGGTAAGTGGCCCTTTTCCACTGCTGGTTTTCGTCGAACAGGTAAAAGAAAAGCATCTCGTTTGTCTGTCCCAGGAGTAGAACGTTCGACATGCTGCCGGGCTCGGGGGGCTCGGTCGAGAAATATACGCGGGTGTCCACTCCAAACGGTAACCACGAGGGTGTAACCCACATCTCCACCGTTCCGGCCTCAACTGCGATGTTCCCCTCGGTGGCATAAGTGAGGGAGTCGTCGGCCCCGATGAGGAGTCCCTGGCCGAATTTCCCCTCGGTGAAGGTGGGGGAGCCGGTTACCTCTCCTTCCTCGCCGTCCCTTTCGTTAGTGGTGTTCCCATCGAAGTGACAGAGCAACGAGGGTGTCCTCTCGCGGTAGACGAGGTCACAGCGGTCGATCAGCGAGCTTCTCGCCGTCCCCCGCACTTCGAACGGGCTGGTGACGACCTGTTCGTCTTCCGGTGAGGTGATTTCCGCGAAGGGGGGCGCGTATATCAATACGCTACTGTAGGCGTTTGCGCTCTTGCCCGATCTGTCGGTGACCTCGAGGCGGAGGGTGTACTCCCCCTCGGGGATTCCGGCAAGGCTCCAGGTTCCCAGCACGTCCCGCCAGACAGGGTCGCTGGAGGCGCATATTCCCGTCCACTCGCCGGGCGCGTTGGGATCGCTCCCCTGCTTGAACGCCAGGGTGTAGGAATCGAGGTCCATGTCGAATGCCGTTCCCGTTATGGCGACATCCTGGCCCTTTCCGCATATTTCCTCGCCCTCCCCCGGGTAGGTTATCCCGGCGAGCGGCGAGGGGTTGTCGATGAACGCCGTTGAGGTAGCTTGCGACTCCCTCTTCACGCGGTCCCTGGCGGTGAGGGTGAGGTTGATGGCCTCACCGGGGGAGACGGTTGTCTCAACCGTTCCAAGGGTTGAGTCCTCAAGCGGTTCCTTGCCCTCGGATATGAGGGTCTTCTCCTGGTCCATCCGCTTGGGGTCACCGGAGAGGCAGTCGGTGCGGATCGAGGCAAGGGGGCGGTCGTAGCCGTAGACGGCAAGCTCGTCTACGGTGGCCTTTGCCTCCTGTCCCAGTCCCTGGTAGAAGCCTATATGGATGTGTTTTCCCATCGAGGAGAGGATACCGGTACCGTCTCCCCGGGGTTCGGGGGAGGAAAAGCCGTTCACCGCGAGGGAGATGGTCCCTTCCTTCCAGGTGGTCCCCAGGTGGAACGGGACGCCGTTCTCTATCTGTGCTTCTCCCAGGGAAATCGAGCGTGAGAGGGGCTTTCCCTCGGGGTCGTAGGCGGTGAAGATGATGGAGCCTTCCTCTTCGGCGATCCTCAGGCAGTCGGTGGGGCTTGCCGGGTCTTCGGTCTCGGTATGGAGGAGGATGTGCGTGGAGGTGTCTCCTTCCTCCCAGTCGGGGACCACCCACATCTCGATGGTACCTTTCGAGTAGTCCACGTTGTTCTTCGCCGGGTAGGTGAGTCCCTCTCCCTGGACTATGTGGAGGCCCTGGGCGAACTTCGCCTCCCGGTAGGCGGGGTCCCCGGTTATCTCTCCCTCTTCTGAGTCCCTCTCGTTTACCGCGCTTCCGTCCAGGTGGGAAAGAAGAAGGGGGGATAAGGGCTCCGAGAAAAGCTTCCAGTGGTGGAGGTGGGCGTCGGTCACAGTCCCCGCGACATCGAAGGTCTCACCGACTACGCTTCCGCTGGGAGGGGAGGATATCAAGACTTCGGGTGGGCTGTTGTCCACACCAACCCGGACTTGGTCCTCGGCCGCGGGTCCCGATGTGGAGAAGACGGTGAGCTTGAGAAGGTAAGGCCCGTCGGGGAGGGTTCTCGTATCCCAGGTGCCGAGCGGGCCGTTCTTAACCGGTTGGTGGTACTCACCTATGAGGGTGAAGTCCCCGGGGTCATCCACAGGAGCAAAGGAGAGCGCGAAATGCGAGAAGTCCGGGCAGTCGGCGGTTCCTTCTATCTGGAGCTCTCCACAGGTAAGCTTTCCGTCTTTGGGTTTCTTGATCTTCGCCTCTGTCTTGTCCTGGCCCTTGGCGAGGGCAAGCAGGGATGCGGGTTCGCTCAAGGCTGTTTGACTAGCGCCCCCCCCGCCGGGGTTGATGCGAAAACGGATAACGGCATAGTGGTAGTTACGAGAGCCGCGATGATTAGAAAGGCAACTGTTTTCAGTAATGGGTGGTCATAGATTTGCTTTGTGGAGTATACCATTTCTGCCGCCCCCTTCACTTCAAAGTGTTCCCCAAACATAAGGGCAATTACAACAACCATGATATTCCGGTACGGCAACTTTAGTCAATATATCGTAACCAACCAGGTGTGCGCTACGAAAGCTCGTCACGACGCCATGGTGAACGGGACTGGCACCACTCAAGAAGGGCCGCAGCGGGAGAACCCGCAGGAGCGGCAGACCGTGCAGCCGCCCTCCAGTTCCATCCCCGCTCCGCACTCCGGGCATCGTATGTCACCCTCGGTGTCCTCCATCTCGATGATATCGATGCCGTTTGCCTGGAGGTACTTCTGTATTGCCCTGCCGATGGCGTCGGGGCACGAAAGTACGTTTACTCCCTCACGCTTTATTGATGACAGGCAGCGTATCCCCTTTAGTTGCCCCACTATCTCGCTTATGTCTATCCCCGAGCGCAGGCCAAGGGATATGAGGCGGCTGGTCGCCTCCGACTGGGAGGGGCAACCCCCGGCGCGACCCAGGGCGGTGAAGACCTCGCATATCCCCTCCTCGTCGGAGTTCACCGTTATGTAGAGGTTGCCGCACCCGATCTTCTCCTTGGTGGTCGTCCCCGAGGTGACCTTTTGCCGCTCCCGTGGCCTCAAGCCCCCGGCGGCCCCGTCAAGGCCCCGGTAGAGCACCTGTACGGGACGGCTGCCGTAACGGTAGATCGTCACCCCTTTGCAGCCCAGTTCGTAGGCCAGCAGGTACAGCCCCTCGATGTCCTCCACCATGGCTTCCTTCGGCATGTTCACCGTCTTGCTCACCGCGTTGTCGGTGAACTCCTGGAACGCGGCCTGCATCCTGACGTGCCACTCCGGGGAAACCTCGTGGGCGCTCACGAAGACGCGGGCCACCTCCCCGGGGATACCCTCGATGTCGCCCAGGCAACCACTTTCGGCCACCCTGGCAAGCAAGCCATCGCTGGCAAACCCGTGCCTCTCGGCCGCCTCGAGGAACTCGGGGTGGACGTAGAGCAACCTCTCGCCGTCCAGCACCCTCCTCTCGTGGGCCACCGCGAACAGCGGTTCCACACCGCTGGAGCACGACGCGATGAGGCTGATGGTGCCCGTTGGCGCTATAGTAGTGGTGGTGGCGTTCCGGACCGGCGGGCTGCCGCTTCGCGCATAGGTGCTCCGCTCGAAGTTGGGGAACGGGCCCCTCTCCGCCGCCAGCGACTCGGACGCCTCCCTGGCGACCCGGGATACGAACGACATCACCTCTCGGGCGCGGGCAAGCCCCTCATCCGAATCGTAGGGCACCCCCAGCTTGATCAGCATGTCGGCGAACCCCATAACCCCCAGGCCTATCTTGCGGTTGGCCCTGGTGGTCTCCTCTATTATCCGCAAGGGAAACCTGCTGACATCGATGACGTTGTCCAGGAAATGGACCCCCTCCCGGACCAGGAACTCCAGGCGCTCCATATCGACAGCCGGCTCACCTTCCTCTTCCCGGACCAGAAGGCCCAGGTTGATGCTTCCCAGATTGCACGATTCGAACGGAAGCAGCGGTTGCTCACCGCAGGGGTTTGTGCTCTCTATCTCGCCAAGGCCGGGGATGGTGTTGGCCTGGTTGATGCGGTCCAGGAATATGATCCCCGGCTCACCGGTGCGCCAGGCGGTGGCGGCTATCTCCCCGAACACCTCCCGGGCGTCCAGCCTTCCGGTCACCTCACCGGTGCTGGGGTTGACCAGTTCGTAAGGTCCGCCATCGGACAGGGCCTCCATGAACTTCCCGGTCATCGCCACCGAGATGTTGAAGTTGTTGAGGAGGTGATACTCCTCCTTGGCGTGAATAAAGTCGAGGATATCGGGATGTTCGACCCGCAGGACACCCATGTTGGCCCCCCGCCTCGTACCCCCTTGCTTGACCGTCTCGGTGGCGGCGTCGAATACGGTCATGAACGAAACCGGCCCGCTGGCCACCCCCCTGGTGGACATTACCATATCGTTTCTGGGCCTCAGGCGAGAGAAACTGAAGCCCGTCCCACCGCCCGACTTGTGGATCAAGGCCATCTCCTTGACCGCCTCGAAGATGCCCTCCATGCTGTCCTCGACCGGCAGCACAAAGCACGCGGAAAGCTGCCCCAGTTCACGCCCGGCGTTCATCAGGGTCGGCGAGTTGGGGAGAAACTCCAGGTTGGTGATGATCTCCAGGAAGATTTCGGAACTGCCCGAAACGCCCTCCTCGCCCCGAAACGGCCTGTCGGCTTCGGCCACCGCGGAGGCGACACGCTCAAACATCTGCCGGGGGGTCTCAACCGTACGCCCCTCGGCGTCACGGGCAAGGTAACGCTTCTCGAGCACCGTTATCGCGTTGTCCGAAAGACCTGTGGGACCGGTCAACCGTACCACTCCTCCTGTTGAATCGCCTGCCGGGCGTTGATTCCAGTCTGAGCCCGGGGTTCAAACTTAATTATAACCTTATATAGTGACAAGAAGAACGCGCGATCTGTCCAACCGTACCTCCGGCCGCCATTCTTCGGCACCCGCCGCCGATGTGTCCATTTGACGAAGTTTGTGATATAAATACGTTGATTTTGGTTGGCACTCAAAGCAAAGGAGGTTTCTGATGGCAGCGAAGCAGGACAAGGTGATCATCACCGCGGCACTGACCGGCGCGGCGACGATGAAGAACCAGAACCCCAACGTCCCCTACACCAGAGACGAGTTCGTCACCGAGGCGGTCAAATGCTACGAGAACGGCGCGTCGATAGTTCACATCCACGCCCGCGACCCGGAGAACGGAATCCCCACCGCCGACCTTGGTATCCTGGGTGGGATAGTCGAGGGCATCCGGAAAGAGTGCCCCATATGCATCAACCTCAGCACCGCCATCGGCATCGGCGCCGGTGATGACGAGAGAATATCGGTGGTGGAGGAGTTCAAGCCGGAGATGGCTTCCCTCAACACCGCCACCATGAACTTCGCGGTGGGCGACTGGAAAGAGCACACCATACTCTTCGAGCTGGTGTTCAAGAACACTTTCGGGATGCTGGTGCGTTACGCCGAGGCAATGAAGGCGGCGGGGACCAAGCCCGAGCTGGAGATCTACGACATGGGCGGGCTGTACAACGTGCTCTTCGTCCAGCCGCAAGGTATCTTCGAGGAACCGCTTCACTTCCAGTTCGTATGGGGCGTGCTGGGCGGTATGCCGTTCTCCACCCGCAACTTCGCCGGCTTCCTGGAAACTATCCCGGATAACGCGACCTGGAGCACCTGCGGGGTAGGCCCGGCGCAGTTCGCGGGCGCCATGCACGCGGCGCCTCAGGGCGGCCATATCCGCGTCGGCCTCGAGGACAACATCTGGATAAGCAAGGGCAAGCTCGCCGAGGGCTCCTGGGAGCAGGTCAAGAAGGCGGCCGAGTTAGCCAGGCTCGCGGACCGAGAGGTTGCCACCCCGGACGAGACCCGCGAGATGCTGAACCTCTCAAAGCCGTAGAGCGGGGGGTTCCAGTGTCCCGTCTCATAAGTACGGTGAAGCACCGAGAGCGTCGGTGCGCCGCTCCCGGCAAGGCGCGCGACTGAGGCGTACTCACTGAGTACGGCGCAGGGAGCGGAACGCAGCCGGAGTGGATGCAGCGGCGTTCGAATGCCATTGTATTTATAAGACGGGGCACTAGACACCAGGAAAGCCCCGCCCGGCGCGGGGTTTTCCGTCTTTCGGAGCAACCCCGCCAGGCGGCGGTTTTTATGGTTGTGTCATTGACGGCATATATTCCACCCGGAAAGGATTAACTGGTTGAGCGACATGGATATGGATGAAGCGGCCGCGATTATCCGTTCGGATCCTTTCGCCTCGTCGCTGGGAATCGAGTTCGTGCTCATCGAGAGCGGTCACGCCGTCTCCCGGATGAAGCTGACCGGCGAACACCTCAACTTCATGGGCCTGGTACACGGAGGGGCGATATTCGCTCTCGCCGACGCGACGTTCGGTGCCGCCGCCAACTCCAACGGCACCATGGCCATGGCCATACACGTCAGCATTGATTTTCTTGCTCCACCTGGGGGCACCGAGCACCTGGAAGCGGACGTGCGCGAGGACGCCAGGGCCGGGCGCGGCGGCCATTACGTCATGAAGATAACCAACGACTCCGGCGAGCTGGTGGCGGTCTGCCAGGGATGGGCTTACCATACCGCCAGGCCGCTAGTGGAGTGAGACCTGTCCCACCGCTTCAGGCCCGTGGCGGCCGGAGGCCGGCGGTAAGTTGATTGTCGCGAGGGTTGAAACCGTTCATCTCCCGCGGTCAATCGTGATATAGTGCGCAGGACGAATTCGTATGAGTCGAACTGGGGGTGAGGTGCATGTCTCTTGAAGGGAAAGTGGCCCTCGTTACGGGCGGGTCGGGAGGGCTGGGCCGGGTCCACGGCCTGGTTCTGGCGAAACTGGGGTGCGACGTGGCGCTGACCGGCAACCGTAACCTGGACAAGGCGGAGGCGGTCGCCGAAGAGATAAGGAAACTGGGACGAAACGCCATGGGGGTCAAGATGGACGTCTCCGACCCCGATGAGGTGAACCGGGGAGTGGCCGCGGTTGCCGACGAGCTGGGGGCGATCGACATCCTGGTGAACAACGCGGCCTTCGGTATCGTACGCGCGACCACCATCGTCAAGATGGACAAGGCTGACTGGGACAAGGACCTCTCCATCAACCTGACCGGAGCGTTCAACACCATCAAGGCGGTGATGCCGTCGATGATAGAGAAGAAGTGGGGGCGCATCATCAACGTTTCCTCGGTAACCGGCACCATGGGGGGGTTGGGGCAGTGCTCCTACGCCGCCACCAAGGCCGGCGTCATCGGCCTCACCAAGACGATTGCGCTGGAGGGCTCCAGGTACAACATAACCTGCAACGCGGTGGTGCTGGGGGTCTTTGACGGGGGAAGCTTCTACGAGGTCGCCGAGCCGTTCCGGGAGAGGATAATCAAGCGGGTCGCGATGCGTCGGGCCGGTGATCCGGAAGAGCTGAGCAACGTGATTGGCTTCCTGGCATCCGAGGAGTCCAGCTACGTGACCGGGGACGCCATCGTGGTCGGTGGTGGCATCGACCTTTTCACGTTCTAGGGGAAGTCGCCAATCGATGAATTTTGAGGAACAGGCAAGGAGGCACGTTACATGACGTACGATCTTTCAGAGGAGCAGAAGGCCCTTCGCTCGCAAGTACAAGAGATGGCGGCCGAGAAGGTGGCCCCCCGCGCCGCCGAGATCGATCGCACCGGCGAGTACCCCTGGGATATGCAGAAACTGCTGGCCGAGAACGATTTGCTGGGCCTGGCCATCCCCGAGGAGTACGGCGGGTCCGGCGCTTCCCTCCTCTCCAACTGCATCGTGGCCGAGGAACTGGCGCGGGCCTGTGCCACCACGTCCCTGATCTTCGTGGTCCAGAAGCTGGCGGCGTACCCGATAATCATCGCCGGCTCCGATGAGACCAAGCGGAAGTACCTTCCCCCGATCGCGAAAGGTGACACGATCGCCGCGTTCTGCCTCACCGAGCGGGGAGCCGGTTCCGACGCCTCCGCCACCAAGACCATCGCCGCCGAGACCGATAACGGCTATCTCATGAACGGCGAGAAGTGCTTCATAACCAACGGGAGCATCGCCGGGGTCTTTTCCACCTTCGCCATGACCGACCCCGACAGGGGGGTCAGGGGGATCAGCACATTCGTGGTTGAGAGTGATTTTCCGGGGGTTTCAAGCGGGCACATCGAGGACAAGATGGGCCTCAGGGGCGCCCAGGTTTCCGAGGTAAACTTCGAGGACTGCCTGGTGCCCAAGGAGAACATGATGGGCGATCGTGGTTCCGGCTTCATTACCGCTATGAAGACCCTGGACAGCTCCCGGCCCCTGGTGGGGGCCCAGGCCACGGGGATCGCCCAGGGAGCACTCGACGAAGCGGTAAAATGGGCCAGGGAGAGAGAGCAGTTCGGCAGCCCGATAGGAAAGCTCCAGGGCATCCAGTTCCTGCTTGCCGACATGAAGACCAGGGTGGAGGCCGCACGGCAGCTCGTCTACCGCTCTGCCACCCTGTGCGACAACAACGACCCCGAGCTGTCCATCTTCTCGGCCATGTCCAAGCTCTTCGCCAGCGATGTGGCCATGAGCGTCACCACCGACGCGGTCCAGGTCCTGGGGGGTTACGGCTACATGAAGGACCACCCCCTGGAGCGGATGATGCGCGACGCCAAGGTGACCCAGATATACGAGGGAACCAACCAGGTCCAGCGGATAGTCGTAGCCCGAAGACTGCTGGGCAAGATGTAGTGTTCCGTCTCATAAGTACGGTGACGCACCGAGAGCGTCGGTGCGCCGCGCCGGCAAGGCGCGCGACTGAGCCGTACTCACTGAGTACGGCGCAGGGAGCGGAACGCAGCAGGAGCGGATGCAGCGGCGTTCGAATGCCATTGTATTTGTGAGACGGGACACTAGGCGCTTTCAAGGGGTGAGAAGGCCATGGAAGAGAGCAAGAAGATAGCGGAAGAAGAGGAAAAGTGGCTGCTTGGGACTGAAACCGGGAGGGAGCGCAAGGACCGGTTTGAGAGCGACGCCGGCATCGGGCTCAAGAGCCTCTACACCCCCAACGACGTAAAGGGCGTGGATTACCTCCGCGACATCGGCTTCCCCGGCCAGCCGCCGTACACCCGGGGCGTCTACCCCAACATGTACAGGGGAAGGCTGTGGACCATCCGGATGTTCTCCGGCTTCGGGACCCCGGAGGAAACCAACCAGCGCTGGAAGATGCTGCACGAAGAGGGAGAGACCGGTTTCAGCGCGGCGGTGGACTCCCTTACGTTCGCCGGTGTGGACCCGGACGATCCAATCGACTGGCTGGAGGCGGAGGTAGGCAAGGAAGGTGTGCCGCTGTACTCCATAAGGGGCATGGAGTCGCTGGTGGAAGGCCTCCCCATCGACGATATGAGCGTGGCGCTGGTGGTGGAGCCGCTGACCTCCGCGGCGGTGACCTCGATGTACTTCAACGTGGCGAGGGAGCGGGGGATCCCCATGGATCGCCTGCGGGGCACAACCCAGAACGACATCCTCACCATGACCATAGGATACGTCCCCTGGCACCCCCTTGGGCCCGACGACCTGCTCAAGCTTGCCTGCGACCTCATCGAGTACTGCACCCCCATGGGGGAGGCCCCCAAGTGGAACCCGGTAAACTTCACCTGCTACAACTACCGGGAGGGTGGCATCGACGCGGTGCAGGAGATCGCGTTCGGGCTGGCCAACGCGGTGGCCCATATAGACGAGCTGCTGTCCAGGGGCTGGAAGATAGACGACTTCGCGTTCAGGCTCGCCTTCCACCTCGCCGCCCAGAAGGACTTCTTCGAGGAGATAGCCAAGTACCGCGCCGCCCGGAGATTGTGGTACCGCCTTATGACCGAGAGGTACAAGGCCGAGGACCCGGTATCCAAGCAGTTCCGCTTCCACGTCCAGACGGCGGGAAGCTCCCTGTCCGCCCAGCAACCGATGGTGAACATCATGCGTACCGCGTACCAGGGCCTGGAGGCGGTCCTGGGTGGTTGCCAGTCCCTGCACACCAACTCCTTTGACGAGGCGGTCTGCCTTCCCACCGAGGAAGCGGTGCTGCTCGCCGTGCGCACCCAGCAGTTGATGCGCGAGGAGACCGGGGTGGCCGACGTGATAGATCCCCTGGGGGGCTCCTACTACGTCGAGGCCATGACCGGGGAGCTGGAACACAGGATATGGGAGTACTTCGAGAAGATCGAGGACGCCGGGGGCATTGTGGAGGCGCTGAAGAGCGGCTGGTTGTACAAGGAGATGAACAAGGCGTTCGACAGGAGAAGGAAAGCGGTCGAATCGGGTGAGGAGAAGGTTATCGGGGTTAACTGCTACACGATGGAGGAAGAGGAGCCCCATCCTCCCTTCAGGACCAACCCGGAGGCGGCCCGGATAGAGATCGAACGGCTCGAGAAGTTGCGGGCCGAAAGGGACAGCGCCAGGGTCAACAAGCTGCTGGACGGGCTCAAGAAGGTCTGCGAGACCCGCGAGAACGTGATGCCTGTCATGATGGACCTGACCCGGGAGGGCGCCACCATCGGCGAGATAACCAACACGTTCCGCGACATGTGGGGGCTCTGGGACGTCCCCATGATGGGATAAGTGCCACGCCCACGCCGAAGATCCGGCTACACGCGTTCCAGGGGGGGTCGAGGTGGAAAAAAGAAGAATAAGGGTGCTTCTGTTCAAGCCGGGTATCGACGGCCACTGGCGGGGGATACTGACCATCTCCCGCGCCCTGACCGAGGCGGGAATGGAGGTCATCTTCGAGGGGTTCGAAACGGTGGATACCATCGTTGAGGCGGCGCTGCAGGAAGACGTGGACGTTATCGGTTACAGCGTCCACTCCGGGGCGCATTACGAGTGGAACAGGCAGCTCAACCAGACCCTGAAAGACAAGGGCGTTCGTGACGACTTCCTGGTGATCATCGGCGGAGCAATCCCCCACTTCGACCATGAGGATCTCCAGGCGGACGGGGCCGACGCCGTGTTCAGCCCCGGCACCGACACCCGCGACGTGGTGCGTTTCATCGAGGAGAACGTGGACCGCTAGCAGTTCATGTGCTTCGCGACAACCTTGATCATCTGCGCCTATTTCATTGTCGCCTGTCGACCGTTTCTACGTCGCCATTATTGTTGCTATAATTATCTACATATGCTACCATTGCGCCAAAAGGAGGTAAAATGTCCGAAACAGCCACAGTGCGAATTCCCAAGTCAACCAAAAAGGAACTTGAAGAAACCGCGAAAGAGCTTGGAATCCCACAGTCTAAGGTCGTATCGATCGCCCTAAGAGAACTGCGTAGGAAAGAGTTCTTCAAGCGACTCGCGGAAGACGCCAGGAATCTCCGCGCCGACCCCGTTGCCTCAAAGGAGTATGACGAGGAGTTCAAGGCTTGGGACGTGACCCTCTCCGACGGCATGGAGGGATATTGATTAACAGAGGTCAGGTTTGGCACGTTTCCTTTGACGAGAAAACCGTCGGCAGGGAACAGGCGGGAACCAGACCAGCCCTTGTCCTGTCCAGCAGCGACTTCAACAGCAACGATTTGGGTTTGGTGGTGGTAATTCCCATTACCACAGCCGTACGGGCTTTTACTTCCCACGTTCCCATCAAGCAACCCGAAGGCGGGTTGAGGTACGACAGTTCCATTATGTGTGAACAGGTTAAAAGCGTTTCCAATGAACGCCTCAAGAAACTACTGGGTACTGTCAGTAGAGTTACTATGAGCAGGGTCGAGGTGATTATTAGTAATATACTTGAGTTGCCTTTCTAAGTGCCCCGTTCCATAAATACGGTGTCGTATCGAGAGCGCCGAGGCGCCGCTCATGCAAGGCGCGCGACCGAGCTGTACTCCGTGAGTACCGCGACGGAGCGGAACGCGGCAGGTGCTGATGCATCGACGTTCGAATGCAAGCGTATTTATGGAATGGGGTACTAAGTGCCTCGCTCCATGAGTACGGCTACGTACCGGTTCAAGTCCCCTTTCGGCGGCCGGCCATCAGCTGGCTGTGGGCCTGAAAGCCAGGGATACCACCTCTTCATCACCTTCGCCCCGGTGCAGGAACTCGACCTCGAGAGGGGTTCCCACCTTGATGGACTCGGGATCGCCGGCATCCACTCCCTCGATTCGGGCCACTACCCTCGGTCCCTCCTCCAGCTCCACCACACCGGTGCAGTAGGGGTTCTTTCTGTCGAAGCCCTGCTGGACCATGAAAGGCGGACCGATAAAGATGCAGGTGAAGGCGGCCAGCTTTCCATTCCCTTCCATCTGGTGCCACTCCATGTCACTGCCGTGGCATTTAATGCAGAAATGGCGAGGAGGTACGTATAGCTCTTCGCATTTCTTGCACTCCGAGCCCATCAGCTTCTCTTCATCAATAAACTTGTAATACGAGATGTCACTCAAAGGCCGCTCTTCCATCGCCTTATCTCCTTTCCAGAATGGTGAACGTGCAGGTACCGCCGGTGCCACCCAGGTTCTGGGCACCCCCGACGTGGAGGTCCCTTCCGGGGATCTGCCTCTTTCCCGCATCTCCCCTCAACTGCTTCCATACCTCGATCAACTGGGACACCCCCGTCGCTCCAACCGGATGACCCTTGCACTTGAGCCCTCCCGAGGTGTTGATCGGCATGGGTCCGTCCAGCTTCGTCGCCCCATCGGCCACCGCTTCGAACGCTTCCCCCGGACCGAAGAACCCGAGGTCCTCGGTGTGGATAAGCTCCGCGATGCTGAAGCAATCGTGGACCTCTGAGAACTGGATGTCCTTTGGCTCCAGTCCGGACATCCCATAGGCCTCGGCCGCCGCCTGCTTGTTCGCCTCGAATGAGGTCAGGCTGGGCGCGGCGTGCAGGCCCCTGCCGCTTCCCTGCCCCATCCCCGCCAGGTATACCGGTTTGTCGGTGAACTCCCCCGCCATGTCCTCGGCTACCAGCAACATGCAGCTTGCTCCATCGCTTATCGGGCAACAGTCATACAGGCACATGGGCCATGCGACCGGCGGGTTGAACCTGGAATCCCTCAGCGCATCCTTCTCGTCGCTCCAACTTGGAACGGGCCGCCCCTTCTCCTCGGCACGTTTTATCTTGGCCTGCATTATCTCCGCTATCGTCTGGTTGAACTGGGCCTTGGGGTTAAGGGGCGCGTTGTTGTGGCTCTTGATGGTGACGTTCATCAGGGCTTCCCGCGACGCCCCGTACTTATCGAAGTACGCTGTCGCCAGGGCCCCGAACACGCCGGGAAACGTGAACGCCGCGGCCCCCTCGTAAGGGGAGGTGGCCAGCGCCAGGCCTTCGGTGACCTCCACGGTGGTGCACTTGGACATCTCCTCCACGCCACCGACCAGGACCACGTCGTAGAGCCCGGAGGCTATAGACATGACGCCGTCTCTGAAGGCAAGCGTGCTTGCCGCGCATGCGCCTTCCGTCCTGGTCGACGCTATTGGCGCCATGCCCAGCAGGTCGGATATTATCGGTCCCCAGTGGGACTGGTGTACAAAGAAATCGTTCGAGAAGTTGCCTATCCACATCGCCTCGATGCGTTCGGGATCAAACCCCTTGTCCACCGAGGACAGCAACTCCTTGAACGCTTCGGCAAACAGGTCTTTCGAGTCCTTGTCCGCGAACATGCCAAACTTCGACATCCCCGCCCCGACTATGGCGACCCCTCTTCCCAGCTTTCTCTTCTCCGGCATCTTGACCTCCTTAAGACGTAAAGGGTTAAGCCTATCAACAGCCAATTTACTATATTATGTCCTGGGGGCCGGTGGCGCAACCTCCATCGTCCTCTCGAAAATCAAGTTGTAGGGCTTTTCTCAACGCATATATATCTATAGAATATGGACAGGGCCAGATCAGAGCAATCACGCTCAGCTATGCTCCTGGCAGTTCGAAGGGAAGTCGAATGACCGATATCAAGAGGGTAATACTGGAGAATAGAGGTGAAAGGGTCGAGCTTCTTTCGAGAACTCCCGAGAGCACCTCTGACCTTCAGGAGATAAAAGACCTGATAAGGAGTGAGTACCAGCGTAGAGGGTACATACCTCAAGATATCGTTTCCTTTGAAGACCAATATGACGAAACAAGCGTCTATTTCGGAACTTACGCAAACGGCGATCTGTTGGCGGCAGCCAGGATCATCGATTCCGAAGAGTTGCCGACCGGTTCCGTCTACTATGAATTCCCTCTTCCCAAACCCCTTGAAGTCTGCTCCAAAGAGCAACTCCGAGAGGTCAGCAGGCTGACCGCTATCGTAGAGCCAGGCAGGAATCCTCTCCCGAAGCACGTCGTATCCTCGACCATGATCTCTTCACTGATCGACTTCGGTTTCAAGGAGAATCACTGCGGTGGCATCAGCACTATCAAAGTATGGTTCTTGAGGCTTTTTCAAAGACTGAACCTGCCGGCTCTCCATGAAATACCGAATGCAGAGCTGATCTACCCGCGTGATGCTGTCCTGTCAGATTTCTTCTACGACGAAAATAACCCCGCGGTGCCCGTCTACTACCTGCACGATGAGGCCAAGGCCATCTTTGACGGCGTTTTCCATAACATCTTTCGTATCGACAAGACCTTGCTGGACGAGCCGCTACGGCTGGTCTCTCACGAGGTATTGCTCTAAGCCATTACGGATTACACCCCAGAACACCCCGCAAACGGAGATCAAATGGGGCCGAGATATGCCAGCCGGTTTTCGCTCAAGTGTCCCGTCTCACAAGTACGGTGACGCACCGAGAGCGTCGATGCGCCGCGCCGGCAAGGCGCGTGACTGAGACGTACTCCTGTAGTACGTCGAGGGAGCGGAACGCAGCCGGAGCGGATGCAGCGGCGTTCGAATGCCATTGTATTTGTGAGACGGGGCACTATGAGAGCAACTCTTCCGCGTGGCGCAAGAGTTCATCAGGCTTCACCGGCTTCTCTATATAGTCCTCCGCTTGCAGGTCAAACCCTCTGCTGCGTGGGATCTGTGTTTCCTTCGACATACGGGTTCCGAAGCTTGTCAGCATTATAACCGGTATATCTGAGAACTCGGGGTCATTCTTCAACTGCTCGGCAGCACTAAATCCGTCTTCAGTGGGCATGATGACATCGAGTATTATGAGATCGGGCCTCTCCGACTTAACCTTTTCGATTCCCTCATCACCGTCGTAGGCTACAATTACCTCGTATTTCTCTTCGAGAACCGCCCTGGTGGATTCAACGAAATCACGATCATCATCAACAAGCAAGACCTTCTTCATTTCGCCCTCCTAACATTCGAATGGACCCACGACATAGACGGCTTGATTATACCTCAATTCCTCTTCGCTCCAGCAATATCTTCACACGATCAAGAACCACATCCGGGTCAATTGGTTTTTCTATGTAGTCATCTACGCCCAGGCGAAGACCTGTTTCCAGCTCGTAGCGCCTCTGGCTCACCTCTTCTCTCACCGAGGTGAGTATGAGAATCGGCATTTCCTTCCACTTGGACCAACGGGGGTCCTGCAGTTGTTTGCATACCGCGAACCCGTCCATAACCGGCATGAGCAGATCCAGAATCATAAGATCCGGGCTTTCACTCTTGATGGCCTCAAGCCCCTTGGTCCCGTCATTCGCGGTTATCACTTTATACCCTTCCGACTCCAGCAGGTCTTCGAGCACATCCCTTATGTCTGGATCATCATCCACTACCAGGATCTTGGCACCCAATTTGTCTCCCTCCCTACATCATCGGCCTGGGTAGTAGACCCGCCCTCTCGACTATTTCAGGCACGATCTTCTCCCAGCCTACCGCCTGTATATGTACTCCATGAACTCCGGGTATTAGCTTGACCTCCTCGATTATCTCTAGAATTATCTGTATGCCTTCTTCTTGTACATCCTTTGCTCCCTCAAGTCTCTGGATCATCTCGTCAGGTATCTCGACTCCCGAGACGTAATCTCTCATGTAACGTGCCATGCCCACTGCCTTCACCGGTATTATACCCGCAAGTATGTGAACTTGCTCGTCCAGTCCTCGATCGCAGATTTCCTTCATCCACCTGGCGAACTTCCCGACATCAAAGATAGCCTGTGTTTGAATGAAATCCGCTCCCGCCTTCACTTTCTTGGCAAGCCTTGTTGTCCGGAACTCAAACGGGTCTGCGTACGGGTTTTCGACCGCGCCGATGAACATCGGAGTCGGCCCGGCAATCTCCTCACCACTGATGAACAAGCCTTCGTCGCGCATCATCTTGACCGCGGCAATAAGCTGGACCGAGTCGATATCGAACACGATCTTCGATGACGGGTGATTACCAAACTTGACGTGGTCACCGGTCAGGCACAGCAAGTTCCCTATGCCAAGAGCAACCGCACCCAGGACATCGCTCTGGAGACCGATTCGGTTCTTGTCCCTGCAGAGCATCTGCATCACGGGGTCCAGCCCCAACTGCTTCAGGATCCCGCAGGCGGAAAGACTGCACATCCGTACCACTGCCGTCTGGTTATCGGTCACATTGAAGGCATCAGCGGCGTGGGCCAGCATCTCTCCTTTTGATGCGATAACCTTAGCTGAGCCACCCTTGGGAGGGCCGATTTCAGCAGTGACCGCGAACTGGCCCGCCTCAAGAACTCTCTCCAGATTAGTCCCCGCTTTCATAGTAAACCCCCTCTGAAGTCTAACTCATTTTCCGATCATGATCCAAAGGAAGGGAGAAGGTGAACCTGGTGCCTTCCCCGGTTTCAGGGACTGGGCTCTGGGCCCATATCTTTCCCCCGTGCAGTTCTACAACACGTTTGCATATGGACAGTCCCAGACCGGTCCCCTCCGTTTCCGTATCCCCCCGGAAGAAATCCTCGAATATCCGGGGCATTACTCCCTCGCTGATCCCCGATCCATTATCTTCGACAGATACTATTATACTGTTCGATTCCAGCTTCCCAACTATGGTAATCGCCCCTCCTTCAGGGGTATATCTCACCGCGTTTGAGACCAGGTTGTTGATGACCTGGGAGAGCCGTGAAGCGGATCCATAGATTTGAGAAAAGGTGGATTCCTTCACTATCTCGATGTTAATCCCCTTCGGCTCCGCCAGTCCGCTCGCGGTCTCCGAACAGCCCTCCAGGACTTTATCAAAGGAGATCAGCTCCATCTCCGGTGCCATCTGGCCGGTCTCCAGGCGGGAGATGTCCAGGAGGTCGCCTATGAGTTCCAGCATCGCGTCGAGACGCGATACGCTCCTCGTCAGCCATCGTCCCTGCTTATCGGTAAGCGGTCCGGGATTACCGCGCAGTATGACATTGAGATAACTTTCCACAGCGGCTATCGGCGCCTTGAGATCGTGCGCCACCATCGACAGGAACTGGAGGAACTTCTTGCGCTCTTCTTCGAGGTTCTGTATCTCCGTCCGGGCATCTTTCACATCCCTGGCCATGTCGTCATATGCCTCGGCCTTTTCCAGCACTATTCCTCCAAGGTCGGCGATAGAAATCAGGAAATCTATCTCGCCCTGCGCATACTTCGTCCTCGTGGAAGTGTACAGGCGCATAAGCCCGAGTATTTCGCCTTTCATGCTCCTTATCGGAATGGATAGAAGTGATGCGATTCCCTCCTTTTCCGCAAGCTTCCGATACTGCATCCGGGGGTCACTGGCCACGTCGATTATGTTCATCGGTTTGCCGGACAGCATTTCCCGTACGGTGTCATCAACCAGGATGTCCCCTTTGCCAAGGTACTCATCGCTTAGCCCGTAGGAGACAAGATGAACCAGCCTTTCTCCATCAGGAGACAGCTTCAATATTGAGCAGCCCTTGGATTCAGTCCCCCTGGCAGTGCTCTCCACAAGCGATCGGAGGACGTTATCGACACCGACCGCCTGGATTATGGGTTTAGAGATCTCGTAGAGCAGTTCGTACCGCATCGATTGCCTTCCCGTGTACCTTTTTATTCAATGGAATAGCGCCGCGGCCCACCTGCCGGGGAGGTGCTCCAGTTGTGGAAGGGAATGATCTCTTCCAGTTGGGATAGTCGGCCGAGAGTCGCTAATCGATCGATTATCAGTTGCCAACCACAGGGGACTTCGGTATTAATCTCACATTTTCCCGCGACTGACCCGCCGCAAGGGCCGTTAAACAGGCTCTTCGCGCACATCGTTATCGGACATATTCCTCCCGTGAGCGCCAGCACGCAATCCCCGCACTGGCTGCACTCTTCTACAAAAACACCCGGCCCTACCTCTCTCCCAACGAACAGTGTATTCAGCGCGGGCAGCACGGGGATTTCGAGATAATCCGCTACAGCCCTGACCCCGTAAGCACAGGACATCACAAGAACCGCCTCCGCTCCCTTGACCGAGGAGATGAACTCCCGGCGGGCATCAAGCGGTAGGGGCTCACAAGCCACGGGAAGGACCATGCTCCCCTTGACCTGTTTCCCTTTCTTCCGCAGCTCCTCCGCCAGGGATGACACTTGCTCAACACCGCCCGTGCCCAATACCGTCGGGCAGGTACCGCATCCCACCACAAACAGCATTTTCGCCTTGCCAAGGTTCTCCAGTAGCTCATCCAGCGGTTTCTGAGCGGTTATGCTTTTCATGGCTAACTCCTTAACCCCCTATGGCCCTGGGCCTTCCGTCTGAAACCTGCACACCCCTGCGTCACATTTCTTGTCTTCGATATGCTCACGGAACTCCTTGGAGAAGTTCTCCAGACATATGCGTACCGGGTTCAAGATCTTCTCGCCCTGGACACAAAGTGATGTCTCTCTTATCAACGAGATGGTAGCATCTATCTCCTCCAGATCAGCGGGGTCGGTATCGCCGGTACTAATTCTATCCAGCAGCCTGGATACATATGTGGGACCGATCCTGCCCGGGGCACAGGCGCCACAACACATTCTCTCGGCCAGCCGGGCAAGATACCTGCTCCATTCGACCATGCATGTGGAACGTTCGATTGCCAGTATCTGTCCACTGCCGGCTTCTGGATACTTTTCGAGAAGGTTTCCGAGACTCGACCTTCTCGCCCCCCGGCGAAGAGGTCCGCCGAAGACTCCACCGAAGTGGATTGCCTTGAGATCGGCGCCCTTGAGCAGGCCGCCGGCGTACACCTCCAACAACTCGGTCAGTGATGTTCCCAGCGGGACCTCCGCAAGGACCGGTCGCTTTACACTGCCTCCGATGGAGACCATGGCGGTTCCTCCGCCCTTCCTGGCCCTGTACGCTCGCGCGCCCGAAGAAGCCATCCAGGAGAGCTTCAGAAAAACCTCCGGTTCGGAGACAATAGCGTGACTGCCCCACGGCAGATACTTATAATCACGAGCTCGGCTCACCCCCTCGCTGAACGTCAATCCGCGGAAAAGGGAAGCTATTCCGATCTCGCGGTCACAGGGAATGAAGTTGGGGACCCTGAACAGCTCGAATTCCACGCCGCTGAACTCACAATGCTTATTGAGTCCAATGATGACCCTGGTAAACAGCTTCACAAGCTCAACATCCTCGTGGGGAACGGCAACCAGGGCCCTGGTTGCCTCGACCGCCCTTGCGGCGATAATAACGCCGGTCGCGACTCCCAGCGGGTCCATTGCGGCGAGCGTAGGGCCTGGGCTGTTTTCCGGTTCGATGCCGCCGATATCGCAGACGACCAGCCGAGCATCCGAGGCCGTCCGGGGAATCTGAGCGATATCTCCAGCCAGTTCGCCACTACTCATTGAGTTCTTCAGTCGCGAGTCCCTTATCATCCGGCGAATCGCGTCAGAGTCATTCTCACTGAGGAAACGGGCCAGTTTCCGCCCTTCCCCTCTCAGGAACTCTGAAACACCACGGACTGCTTTCCCTTTGTGCGCTGTAGCAACACGCTCTCCCTTCATACAGAGCACTTGTTCCCTCGCTTCAATACCCGTGGCCAGTGGTCTCGTTCGGTGATCTCCGTCTCCTTTGGCCAAAGAACGCAATGCGGAGATCCCGCCCGGTTTGAGATTCTGAAAAAAGCGACGTCCACCGGGGCCGTCCAATCCGGTCATGATTGGAACATGCCAGTAGGGACTTCCCAGGGAGCGTTCGACCTGTCCACCAAGGTCCGCGGCAACCTCCCTGGAGGCGTCGTCGTATAGACCGCCTGACCCGGCAAGTGCACAGGCCGGGCCGCAGCAGATATCCAGCGTAGGTCCGGGATGGCGGGAGAACGCGAAACACTCGAGTTGCGCGGCAACTGCATAGGCCCTGCTGGCGGGAATCGATAGTGACCTTGAGATTCTCTCCACTGCCGGGAGACTCAGGAATCCCTTCTTGTCACTCTCCTGGAGCAGCCGCTCCAGCAGGATACTGCCAGGCCCCTCAATACCCACTGGTTCCTCCTCTAAGTGGAACTAAAGCGACTCAATGCTGACCGCGCAAACCTTGAGTTCGGGGATCTTCCCCGCCTTGTCCAACGCGGGGTTGGTTAGCTTGTTCACAGGCTGCTCAGCGAAGTGGAAGTTCATGAACACGACACCCTGCGGGGAACGCGAGCTGATACGAGTCGTGGTGTCCACTGAGCCCCTCCTCGAGTTCACCCTTATCGGTGATCCCTCGCGTATTCCAAGACACCTCGCGTCGCTTGGATTTATCTCTGCTGAGCCATGGTCGACGTACTCCTTCAGCGGGCGCGAACGGCGCGACATCGAGCCGCTGTGGAAGTGGTAGAGAATCCGCCCAGTGGTCAATATAAACGGGTATTTCTTGTCCGGCATCTCGTCGGGCTCGATATAGTCAACTGGATGGAATCTCCCCTTGCCCCTGGCGAACTTCTTGCCATGAAGGATCTTCGTCCCCCGGTGTTTCCCGTCAGTACAAGGCCATCTCAAGCCGCGTCGTGCCAATCGGTTGTACGATATGCCGGCATAAGAAGGAGTGATGGAAGCTATCTCCTTCATAACCTCGGCAGGTTCGGTCCTTTTTTGCTCGTATCCCATCCTGCCGGCGAGATCGGTGATTATCTCCATGTCGCTTCGCGCATTTCCCGGTGGCTCTACCGCGGCACGTGTCCTCTGGACAAGTCTCTCGGTGTTGGTAAAGGTCCCTTCCTTTTCCACAGAAGCGGAGCTGGGCAGGACCACGTCGGCATACTCGGCGGTTTCGGTAAGGAAGATATCCTGTACCACGAGAAAATCCAACTTCTCCAGCGCCGCCTCGACGTGGTTCGCGTCAGGATCGGTTAACACCGGGTTTTCACCGATTACATACATCGCGTGAATGTCGCCGCGTCCGGCGGCATCAAGCATCTCCACTACCGTCAATCCGGGCCTGGCGGGAAGCTTTACCCCCCACGCCTTCTCAAACTTCTTCCTCACGGTGTCATCGGCGACTTTCTGGTACCCCGGGAATACGTTTGGGAGCGCCCCCAGGTCACACGCGCCCTGGACGTTGTTCTGTCCCCTCAGTGGATTCACCCCGGTGCCAGGTCTTCCGATATTGCCCGTCAGCATCGCCAGGTTCGCAATTGCCATCACGTTGTCGGTACCTGTCACATGCTGGGTGATTCCCATTGCGTAGTAGATGGCCGCGCTTGGGGCCGACGCATAGAGACGAGCCGCCTTCCTGAGTTCGGCCGGTCGTATGCCGGTAATCTCGTGCACAAGGTCGGGTGTGTATTCCTTGGCCGAGCGCCGGAACTCCTCGAAGCCCTCGGTTCGCTTTTCCACGAACTCCTTGTCCCATAATCCCTCGGATATTATCACCTGCGCCATCCCGTTGAGCCAGGCCACATCCGTGCCGGGTCCGGGCCTCAATCGAATCTCCGCATATCTGGCCATGGATATGTCACGCGGATCAACAACTATGAGTTTGGTATCACCAGAGAGAGCCGCGGTTTTTATCATCTGGGCAATAACAGGATGATTCTCTACAGTGTTTGTCCCCGTCAGCAAGATAACGTCAGCTTGCCCTACATCCTTAAGCGAATTGGTCATCGCCCCGCTTCCGAACGCTGCCGCCAGACCGGCGACGGTGGGGCTGTGTCACAACCTGGCGCAGTGGTCAACGTTGTTCGTTCCAATGACCGCTCTTGCGAATTTCTGTATAAGGTAGTTCTCTTCATTGGTGACCTTGGCAGAGGCGAGTACCCCTACCCCGTCGGGGCCGTGTTTCTTGATGATGCCCCCAAGTCTCTTGGCCACCAGATCAAGCGCCTCTTCCCAGGAAACCTCGGTCAGCTCACCGTCTTTTCGGACCAGGGCCTGAGTCAGCCGATCAGTGTGGCCGACATAGTCCAGGCCGTACCTCCCCTTCACGCAAAGGCTGGGGCCGTTAACGGAACCGGGAACGCCCGCGCGAACCCCTATGATCTCGTTATCCCTCACCTCTAAGTAGAGCGAGCAACCCACCCCGCAATATGGGCAGATCACCGCAGCCGATCTGTCCTCTATGCCTCTATGAGAAGTAGGTCGCTCCATGAGGGCGCCTACTGGACAAAGGGAAACGCAAAGACCGCACAGTTCGCAAGCGGACCCACTGAGCTCACCGCCCCCCGCCACAAGTGGGCGACCCCTGAGGCCTTTTCCGGTGAACTCGATCGCTTCCGCTCCCTGGATTTCCCGGCATGCTCTGACGCATATCTGGCAGCCGATGCACTTGGAGAGGTCCCGGTGAATGAACGGGTTGGCGTCCACTATGGCTTCCAGGCAGCCGATTCTGTCCTCACTGGTCAACGCGAGACCGTATCCCGAGGCCAGCTGCCTGAGCTCACACGTGTTTCCTTTTTCGCATATCACGCAGGTCTCGGGGTGATTCATCAGGATAAGTTCCAGCATGCGGCACCGGGCATTCAGCACCCGGGGCGATTCCGTGGATATGTCCATTCCCGAACTGGCGACGGTATCACACGCGGTAATAAGCCTGCCGCTGATGAGGTCCTCCACCAGACAAACCCGGCAGTAACCTGCGGGTTTTAGTTGGGGGTTGTCGCACAAAGTGGGGATGAATATCTTGTTCTTCCTGGCAACGTCAAGAACGCTGTGGCCGGGAGAGGCTGATACCCGTTTGCCATTCATGCGGATAATCGTGTCAGCCATTTCCCTGTCCGCTCCCTATCGCTATCAGAATCCCTGGACATCCGCCTGTTGAAAAGAATATACACCAAATCCATAGGTATGCAAGGGAATAGCTAATATTCAGCGAACATGGGCCCCCTTCAGTCTCCTGTAGTACGCCCTGGGAGCGGAACGCAGCCGGAGTGGACGGGAGCGGCGTTCGAATGCCAGCGTATTCATGGAGCGGTACTTAATCCTCCTGCAGTTCGGGGATGTTCTCGTAGTAATCCAGCGCCTCGGGGTTCTTCAGGGCGTCCTTGTTCTTCACCGGCTCGCCCTCGATGACTTTCTTGACCGATAGCTCCACCTTCTTCATGTTGATGGTGTAAGGGATATCGGGCACCGCGATTATCTTGGCCGGGACGTGCCGGGGGGACTCCTCGGCCCTGATGCGTTTCCTTATACTGTTCTTGAGCTCGTCGGTCAACTCGTAACCCGGCGCCATCTGCACGAACAGGATCACCCGGACGTCGTTCTTCCAGTTCTGACCTACCACGATACAGTCCTGCACCTCGTCCATGAGGTCCACCAGCCGGTATATCTCGGCTGTGCCGATCCGGACCCCCCCCGGGTTCAAGGTGGCATCGGAGCGGCCGTAGATGATCACGCCGCCCCTCTCGTTGATGAGTATGAAATCGCCGTGCTTCCAGACGTTGTCGTAGACGTCGAAGTAGGCGCGATGGTACTTGGCGCCGTCGGGGTCTTCCCAGAAGTAGATGGGCATGGAAGGAGACGGAGCGGTGCAGACCAGTTCTCCCTGCTCGCCTACCACCGGGTTCCCGTCCACATCGAACGCCTCCACCTTCATCGCCAGCGCCCTGCACTGCAGCTCACCGGAGTACACCGGCCCCATGGGGTCCCCACAGGCGAAGCATCCGTTGATGTCAGACCCCCCGGATATCGAGGCCAGCTGTATATCCGGCTTTACCTCCTGGTAGATCCACTCAAACGCCTCCTCGGAGAGCGGCGACCCCGTGGAGAGGACTGACTCGAGGGAAGACAGATCGTACTCCTCCCCCGGCTTCAACCCTTCCTTCATGAGGGCCGCCACGTACCCGGCGCTGGTCCCGAAAACGGTGAGCCCCACTTCCTGGGCCATCTCCCACAGGACACCGGGATCGGGGTAGAACGGGTTTCCGTCGTAGAGGACGAGCTCGGCGCCCACCGCCAGGGCACTCACCAGCCAGTTCCACATCATCCACCCGCAGGTGGTGAAGTAAAAGATACTGTCGTCCCTGGTCAGGTTGGTGTGGAGAACCAGTTCCTTCAGGTGGTGGATGAGGATACCCCCCGCGCTCTGTACCATGCACTTGGGAAGGCCGGTGGTACCGGAAGTAAACATAATGTAGAGGGGGTGATCGAACGGAAGCTGCTCGAACTCGACCTCCAGGTTGTCCTGGCCCGACTTGAACTCATCAAAGGACACCGCGTCCCGGACGCCGCTGATGTCCGGCTCCTCGTTGATGTACGGGGTGACCACCACCTTCTCGATTGACGGGAGGTTCTCGATGATATCGGCTACCCGCTCGAGCGAGTCCAGCTTCCTGCCCTTGAAGAAGTAGCCGTCGGCCACGAACAGTATCCTGGGCTTTATCTGGCCGAACCTGTCCAGGACCCCCTTGATACCGAAGTCGGGGGAGCACGAGGACCAGACCGCTCCCATGCTGGTCGCCGCCAGCATCGCCACCACGGCCTGGGGCATGTTGGGCATGAATCCTACCACCCGGTCTCCGACCTTCACCCCCGCCTCCCTGAGGGATTCCGCCACCCTGGCGACCTGGTCGTAAAGCTCGGCGTAGGTCATCTTCACTATGTCCTGGCCCTCTCCCTTGAATATGAGCGCCACCCGGTCGTCACGGTAACGAAGGAGGTTCTCGGCGAAGTTCAGCCGGGCCCCGGTGAACCATTTCGCCCCCGGCATCTTCCCGACGTCATCGATGACCTCCTCGTAATCCGATGACGCCTTGATGTCCGCGAACTCCCACATCGCCGCCCAGAAATCGGGGATGTTGTCCACCGACCACTGGTAGAGCTCGTCGTAACTGGAGAAATCTCTGTCGAATCTCCGGTTGATGTACTGCATAAAGCTGTACATGTTGCTACCCTTGACGCGCTCCTCCGAAGGTTTCCATAGTAGCTTGGCCATCCCGGGTTCCTCCTTTGTCGTCCTGTGCTCCTCCGTTACTACAGCCGACCGGTTGTAACAATAGTATTGTAATCGCTGGCGCTCCCGCAATGGATTACGCCAATCTCGTGGACTTTTTCGCCTGTTCCCGGCCGAAACGAGCGTCACCGGGCGATTTCAGTCGCGCCCGCCGGACCGGCGCGCGGGGTCCCGTCACCAGCCCATGCCCACCGGGAGGTCTTCGTGTTTTTGCTTTTCGGTGTGTTATATGATACTTATTTGCACCGGGTTATTATGGACCACCCCACCGACGAGGAGCTTCGGGTCTTGAGGGAAGAGGTAGACCCGGACGGATACATTATCGGGAGGTAGCAACCAATGTCGACGAACTCGATTATCGCACACGCGCTGGATAACAGTCAGACCGCCCTGTCGGAGTACGACTCAAAGGCCCTCCTGGAGGAGTACGATGTACCGGTGACCAGGGACACACTGGTCAAGACCGCCGAGGACGCCGCCAGGGCGGCGGGCGAGCTGGGTTTCCCGGTGGTCCTGAAGGCGTGCGGCCCCGATATCAGCCATAAGACCGAGCGTGAACTGGTCGCGGTGGGTATAAGGGACGAGGAGGAGCTTCGCGAGGAGTTCGACAGGATAATCGTCAACCTGGGAGACGACCCCTACGAGGGTATCATCGTATACAGTCTGGTGGCAGGCGAGCGTGAACTGGTCATCGGCCTCATCAGGGACCCCCAGTTCGGCCCCTGCGTCATGTTCGGGCTCGGCGGCATATTTACCGAGATACTCAAGGACACCTCGTTCAGGGTCGCTCCCATCACCGAAGCCGACGCGCTACAGATGATGGATGATATCAGGGCCAGGGACATACTGGGCCCGGTCCGGGGCAAGGCCCCCGCCGACAAGGAGAAACTGGCCCGGGCGCTGGTGGGGCTCGGCAGGCTGGGGCTGGAGCAGGAGGACGTGGCCGAGGTCGACGTAAACCCGCTTATCATCGAGCCGGATGGAACACCGGTGGCGGTTGACGCGCTGGTGGTCCTGGCCCGGCCGGGCGATTAGACGACCCGCCTAGTACACCGTGAAAAGCCGAGCGTCGAAAAGGGCCGTCAAGATAATCATAGTCATTGTCGTTTGCTTTCTGGTGCTATGGCTCGCCACGGAACTGCTCATCCCACCTATCGCCTCAAAGTACATAAAGCGGGAGATCAGCGAGAGATACCCCCAGGCAGGTGAGGTTTCGGTATCGGCCGGGGCGTTTCCCGCCATCAAGCTGGTGTTCAAGCAGTATAACAACCTGGAGATCGAGGCCGAGCATATTACCATCGAAGGAATTCTCTTCGATTCCATCAAGCTCAGCAGCGACGGCTGGCCGGACGCCACCTATCGGGCGACGATCGGTCCGGAGGAGATAGACCGCTTCTTCTCCGATACCGGCTCCTTCCTGGTGAACCCAAAGGCAGAGATACAGGGGGACGCCCTTCACCTTTCCGGCAGAGTGCAGGCCGGGTCCGTGGTCGCCGACGTCACCGCTACTGGAACGCTTCGAATGGACGGCCAGCGGGTATTCTTCGTGCCCCTGACCATAGACGTATCCGGGGTGAAGGCGCCGCAGAAAGCAGTCGAACAGGTGAATGAGACAATGGAACAGTGCTCGGTCTACACTATTCGTGAAGACGTCCCCTTTACCATATCCCAGATACTCGTCCGTGACGGGAAACTCGTCATCGATGGAACGGTGAACCTCGAGGAGGCCCTGGTTTTCAAGCTGTGAGTGCAACTGATGAGCACCCCGCTCCACAAATACGCTGGCATTCGAACGCCGCTGCATCCACACCGGCTGCGTTCCGCTCCCCAGGCGTACTACAGGAGTACGCATGGGTCGCGCGCCTTGCCGGAGCGGCGCTTCGACGCTCTCGGTGCTTAACCGTATTCATGGAACGGGGCACTAGAACTGGAATCGTCGCTCTCCCGGCTGTCCCGTGCTGTTTTGCGAACCCAGGTTGGCCGTTTTACAGGAGCGGGTGAAGAATGATAGACTGCCGTATCTAAGTGAGGCGGTGCCCGGGCGCGCGGCACACGAAATCCGTTCGCTACCGCTTCTCAAGCCCCGGGTTTCATGATTGGTGCAGGCCTGAAACGTCCAGGAGGTGTCCGTGGCTGAAGCGAAGTACGGTAACGTGGGTTCCGCCACGCACCTCGGCGAAGGCAAGATCCCCCGAGACGCGTCTTTCGTCCACGACTACATGCGCCGGCGCGTTCCTATGCCGGTTATCTCCTACATGGCGGTGGCGGACTCCCCAAAGGGGCACCCAACCGGCGAAACCGCGGCCAAGAAGGCGCTGGCTCTGTTAGGCGATCTTATCGAGCCCGCGGTCATCGCCGAAGAGGAGTTGAACAGCGCGCACATGGAGCGCCTTATCAAGGACGCGCTCTCCGGCATTAACGCCAACCTTCTGGCCGAAGCGGGCGAAGGTGGCGAAGAGGTATCGCTTACCGTGGTCATCGCCGACGCCCAAAAGGCGTACATCGGCCACGCGGGAAACACCCGTGTCTACCTCTTTCACGACGAACGACTCTACGACCTTACCCCCACCGGCGATCTTTCGTTCAAGGCTCCAGCCGACGATGAGTCACCCCAGCTGTTCCCCGTGACCACCGGGGAAGACGCTCCGGCTGAGCCGAAAAAGGCCCCTGCCGGGGAGAAAGCCAAATACCTTGGCACCTCCACCGAGGTCCACGTCGGCTACAACGAAGTGGAGATAGCAGTTGGTGACACGTTGATCCTCTGTACCGACGGCCTTTGGAATAACGTCTCCGAGGAGGAGATCGTGGAGAACCTTCTTTCCGCGATGAACATCCAGCGGAGCACAAGCCAGCTTACCCGGCTCGCGTTCAGCCGCGATTCGTCTGATAACGCCTCTATTAACGCCTGGCAGTACGTGATCCCCGATGAGACGACCGATGTTGACCAGCGTGAACTCAGGAGCAGGGCCAGAAAGGAGCGCGCAGCCGAGGCCATAATAGTAACGCTCCTGGTCCTGGTGCTCATCGGAATCTTCGCGGTGGCGTTCGCGTTTGGATGGAGGATAACCGATTCCATCAGGAAGCCACAGAAGGAAACGACGAGCCGGGCCGACGAGGCCGTCGTCGAAGATGAAGAGCCGGACAAGGAAGAAGAAGCGGCGGGGAAGGAAGAAGAGAAGGAAGAGCCCGGCGAAGAGGGTGAGGAGAAAGAGGAAACGCCCGCGCCTACACCCCAGACCGTCATCGTGGAGGGGCAAGGGGTCAGGATGCGTGCGACGCCAGACCCCCGCGGTGACATCGTCGGCCTGCTGCGCGACGGGCAGGAGGTAACGGTGCTTAGCGAGGTAATGGGCTCGGACAGCAAGACATGGACGAAGGCCAAGGGAATCGTAAGATCACAAGGTGAAGACATCGAACGCGAAGGTTATATCAGGAACGACTTTCTCACCCGCTAACCAAACGGGGTCTGGCCCAAGCTGTTGTCGTTCGATTCTTCACTCAAGTCTATATCCGTAATGCAACAGCGGGCCTGACCCCTGCCTTAGACACGATAACGTGAGACAAAACCCGCCATTCCCGGGCTGTTGCCGTTGGAATACTCACCCAAACGGTGTCCGTTATGCAACAGCCCAGGGGCGAGAATGACAAAATGGTGCCTGGTGACAAAATGATGCCTGGTGACAAAATGATGCCTGGTGACAAAATGATGCCTGGTGACAAAATGGTGCCTGGCACCATTTTGTCATTATACATATGCCCGGGGCGTGCCCTGGGCACTTCAGATAAACAACCTCACGACCGCCCCCGCGATCATACCACCCAGAAACACCGAGGATATCACGATAAGCGCCACCATCAGCTTCTTCTTGAGTCCCTGCTCGCGCTTCAGCAGGGGGAGCTGACCGTCAAACCCCGGCTGCGCGTACCGCTTCGAGCAAGCAACCTCGGTGCCTTGTATGAATCCGGGCCGCGTGATCTCCTCGGTACCATCCATCAGTACTTTAGCTCCTCCAGGTCGTCGGGTGTAATGTCGTACAGGAAATCCTCAATGAGCGCCCCCACCGTTTCCACCTTCTCAGGCACAACGCTCCGGTACTCATTGTCGGTGGCAAGCGAGCCGTCGGCGTCGCACCACTCAATCCATACCGCTGGGATCCCCACGTCTTCAAACGGAATATTATCACTGTCACTGGTCGATTTCAGCGATACCGCCTCAACGCCGGACTCGCGGGCAAAGGTCGTCAGCTTCGCCTTGAGTCTCTGCAGGCCGGTCTCCTGGGTCCTCAGGGCAAGCAACTCCCCCTGGCCCACGCAATCGACCGAAATCATCCCTATTACCTCTTTCCGGTCCATCGTGCCCAGCATATCCACGAACAGCCGCGAACCCACCAGGCGGTTCTCGATGTTCCCGTCCCCCGGCATATTCGCACCGAAGAAAACAAACTGGAGGGTACTTTCCAGCCTCTGGTCGGCGAACAACCTGGCGAGCTCCAGGACCACGCCCACGCCGGAGGCATCGTCCACCGCCCCCTTTGATCCCGGTGGTGAGTCGAAGTGGGCACCGATTATCAGCGTGTAGCCATCTCGAGTCCCACGCCTGTTCCCGATTATGTTGCGGGAGCCGAACCCTTCTGTGGTGGTCAACGGCTGTTCCTCCACAGTGTACCCGTACTCTCCCATCTTCCGGACGATGTAATCGGCCGCGCCGGACGCCCGTACCGACCCCGCCGGGCGATCCCCTATCTGCTCGGACAGGGCAAACACGTGACTCATCGCCTGGGAGGTGTTAAACCTCGACACAAGCGGCTTTCCCCGGGTCGATTCTTCCCCTGCTTCTTCACCCTTTTCTTCGGCCTTCTCCTCTTCCTTCTCCTCTTTGGCGACCTCCGTCGCCTTCTCGGCCTCGGGCTTCGCGAATATGAAGTTCGAGCCGACGCCGGCCCCCGCTCCGATTATCAAGACGATAAAGAACAGGATAATAAGCCTCTTTGTCCTGCCGCGGCGCGGCTTCTCCCTTTCGGCTCCGTTTTCCTCGTTTTCGTCCAATGCATCACCTCTTTCAGCCTGTAAGTCGAGAATATAGCATAAACTCTTATCCAGCCGCCAACCAGTGGGGTCCTGACCCATCGCCAACCAAACGGTGCCTGGCACAGGTGTTGTCGTTCAACCCTCCACCCAGAATGACGCACTGGTGACAGGCACCAGTGCGTCAACAAACCGCTCGCAGTAATGCAACGCAGGTGCCTGGCACCACGTCTATACACGACAACGCAAGACAAAACCCGCCATCCCCGGGCATGTGACGTTCATGTCTTTACTTAGATCCACGCCCCACAATGCATATGCCCAGGGGCGAGACTCCTCCCTCCCCACGCGAAAGGCGCGTTCCAATGCCGGCAGGTTGCCGGCGCTACAGGGGAGACAATATGCAACAGCCCAGGGCGTGCATTAGAATTAAGGAAACGTCTATAGAAGGAGTACGCGTTGGCCCGAGTCTTTATCGATGAGTTCGACCACCAGCCGGGGGGGCACTGCGGCACCACCGCGCTCCGTGACCTCCTGGGGTTCTACGGGCATGAACTGACGGAGGAGATGGTTTTCGGGCTGGGGGCCGGGATCGGCTTCACCTACTACCATCGACCCGACATGGAACCCCCGGTCTATATCGGTGGCAGGATACACAACCTGGAGGAGCACCTGTGCCGGAACCTGGGAATCGGCATGGAGGTCAATTCCGGACTGGGAGACCGTGAAAGCTGGCTCGCGGTCAAGGAAATGCTTGACGAGGGCGTTCCCACCATGGTCCACGCCGATGTCTACCACCTGGATTACCTGAGGGCCAAGAGGCATTTCAGCGGGCACCGGATAATCCTGGTGGGTTACGACGAGGAGAGAGAGGTCGCGTTTGTGGCCGACAACGACCGCGACTCCATCCAGGAGTGCTCGCTCGCCAGCCTGGCACTGGCCCGCTCCGCCGTGTTCCCGCCCCAGTCGGCAGACAACACGTTCTACCGGTTCAGCGTGCCACAGCGGCTGAACTCCCTTTCCCGGGCTATCCCGGCCGCCATTGCCAAGGTGATCAGGTTCAACCTGCGCCTCCCCCCCGAGCGGGCCGCTTTCACCTACAACGGTGCCGAGGTCGTCCGGGGGGTGCAAGGCCTCGAGCGGTTCGCCGACAGTATGCCCCGGTGGCCGGAGGAGATGGGCAAAGATACACTCAGCCTCCTCTGTAAGTCCATCTACGTGAGCGCCGAGAAGGGCGGCACCGGATACGGCGGTAACTTCCGCCGCCTCTACGGCAGGTTCCTGAAGGAATCCGCCGGAGTGCTGTCCTCCGCCGGGCTGGACCTGGCCGGAGACGAGTTCATCTCCATCGGCGATATCTGGACCGACCTGTCGCTCACGTTCAAGGAACTCTCCGGTGACGGCCGGCGGGCGGTCCTGGAGGCCGAGCCGATTGCCAGGGAGATATCGGGCCGCGAACTGGGCGCGTTTACGGAGCTGGAGACCGTATCGAACGCCGGCCTGGAGGAAGAAGCGTAATGGACCTGTTCGACCAGGACCCGGGTGGAACGGTGGAGGGCACCCCGCTCGCGGACCGAATGAGGCCTCGCTACCTATCGGAGTTCGAGGGCCAGGACAGTATCGTGGGGCCGGGCCGGCCGCTGCGTGTGGCCATCGAGGAGGACGCGGTGTCCTCGATGGTGTTCTGGGGCCCTCCCGGGTCCGGCAAGACCACCCTTGCCGGCATAATCGCCGGGTCCACCGACGCCGAGTTCGCCCGGTTCAGCGCGGTCACCGCCGGGGTTCCCGAGCTACGAAAGATCATCGCCGCGGCGAAGGACAGACGTAAGTTCAACAGCATGCGGACCATCCTGTTCGTGGATGAGATACACCGGTTCAACAAGGCGCAGCAGGACGCGTTCCTCCCCCACGTCGAGGACGGTACGATAATCCTCATAGGCGCGACCACCGAGAACCCTTCGTTCGAGGTCATCTCCCCACTGCTCTCCAGGGTAAGGGTCTATGTGCTGAAGCGGCTGGAGCCTGAGCACCTGGAGAACATCGTACGCAGGGCGCTGGCCGACAACGAACGAGGGCTTGGCGGGATGGCCCTCGAGGTCGATGACGACGCGGTTGAGGCGATGGCGGCCATCGCCGACGGTGACGCCCGCATCGCCCTCAACCTGCTGGAGCTCTCGAGCCGCATGGTCATTAACGCCGGTGATGGGCCCCGTATAACCGCCGAACTGGTAGTAAAGGTGGCCCAGGAGAAGACCGTGCTCTACGACAAGGCCGGGGAGGAGCACTTCAACCTCATCTCCGCGCTTCACAAGAGTCTCCGTGACTCGGACCCCGACGGCGGCCTTTACTGGCTGGGACGGATGCTCCAGTCGGGGGAGGACCCGCTGTACATAGTAAGGAGACTGATACGCTTCGCCTCAGAGGATGTGGGGAACGCGGACCCGCAGGCGCTCACGCTCTGCGTCGCGGCGATGCAGGCCTGCCACTTCGTGGGTATGCCCGAGTGCGACCTTGCACTTGCCCAGGCGGTAACCTACCTGGCGGCGGCCCCCAAGAGCAACTCCCTGGAGGCGGGTTACGGTGAGGTCAAGCGCGACGTCAGGAAGTACGGGGCGCTCCCTGTTCCCCTGCATATCCGCAACGCTCCCACCCGCCTGATGAAAGAGCTTGGTTACGGTAGAGGCTACCGGTACGCCCACGACTTCAAAGACCACATCGTAGCCCAGCAACACCTCCCCGATGAGCTCGTGGGAAAACGGTACTACCGCCCCGCCGACCGGGGGTTCGAGCGACGGATATCCGAGCGGCTCGAGCGCCGGCGACGTGAGTTGGCCGACCGCGAGGACGACTAGGTAGAGTACGACCTAGCTCTTGCCCAACAACTGCCGGGCGATAACCACCCTCTGGATCTGGTTGGTACCCTCGTAAATCTGGGTTATCTTGGCGTCGCGCATCATCCGCTCCATGGGGTACTCCTTCATGTACCCGTATCCACCCATCAACTGCACGCAGTCGGTGGTGACCTTCATGGCGGTGTCGGTTGCGAAGCACTTTGCCATCGCGGATACCCCGGAAAAGCCCGGCTCCTGGTTGTCCACCATACAGGCGGACCGGTACACCAACTGGCGCGCGGCCTCGACCTGCATCCCCAGGTCCGCGACCATGAACTGCAAGCCCTGCAGGGCGGCTATGGGACGGCCGAACTGGACCCTCTCCTTCATGTAGTTGATGGTGTACTCCAACGCCCCGGCGGCGACGCCCAGTCCTTGCGCGCCTATCGACGAGCGCGTCCTGTCAAGGGTCATCATCGCCAGATTGAACCCTCTACCTTCCTTCCCCAACAGGTTCTCGGCAGGCACCTCGCAGTCGTCGAACAGTAACTCCCGGGTCACCGAGCCCCGGATGCCCATCTTGTTCTCATGCTTCCCGAAGTCAAACCCCGGGAAGCCTTTTTCCACGATGAACGCCGATATTCCCCGGACACCCTTTTCGGGGTCGGTCATCGCGAACACACAGTAGGTCTCCGCGATTCCCCCGTTGGTGATAAAGCACTTGCTACCGTTCATAATGTAGGTGTCGCCCTTCTTTACCGCCCTGGTCTTCATGGCGGCGGCGTCGCTTCCCGCCTCGGGCTCGGTGAGCCCGAACGCGCACAGCTTCTCTCCGCTGGCAAGGGGTGGAAGATACTTCATCTTCTGTTCGTCACTGCCGGCGATCTTTATCGGGGTCGCCCCCAGTTCCTGGCAACCCAGGATCAACGAAGAGTTGACGCAGGCCTTGGCGATCTCCTCGATGACGATGCAGAGGGTCATCAGGTCCGCGCCCTGCCCCCCGTACTTCTCCTCGAACGGCAGACCCATGATCTCGTTCTCCTTGAACAGTTCAAGGATGTCCCAGGGGTACTCCCCCTCCTCGTCGATCTCAATCGACCGGGGCTCCACCTTGTCCCTGACAAGCTCCCTGATCGACTCCTGTAGCATCTTCTGCTCTTCAGTTAAACCGTACTGCATTCCGGCACCTCCGCTTCTCTTAATGGCCACCACACACGCGGCTACTTATCAACCTTCAGTATAACGAGTTCCCGATAATCCTTCATCAAAGGCCCAGTGACCTGGAGAGGATGATCCTTTGAACCTCCGATGTTCCCTCCCCGATCTCGAGGATCTTGGCGTCCCTGAAGTAACGACAGACCGGGTAATCCTCGATGTATCCGTAACCTCCGTGAATCTGCACCGCGTCGTTCGCGGCGCGCATGGCGGTCTCAGAGGCGAAGAGCTTGGCCACCGCGGCCTCCCTGGAGTACGGGCGGTCCTGGTCCGCCAGCCAGGCGGCCTTGAGCGTGGCCTCCCTCGCGAGTTCAACCTCCATGAACATGTCCGCGCACTTGAAGCTCACTCCCTGGAACTTGCCAATGGGCCTTCCGAACTGGACCCTCTCCCGGGCGTACTTCACCGACTCCTCCAGGCACGCCCTCGCCAGCCCGACCGCAAGTGCGGCTATAGCCACCCGGCCCGCGTCGAGCACCTTGAGGAAGCACCGGAAGCCCCCGCCCCTCGTCCCCAGCAGGTTCTCGCGAGGCACCCGGCAATCGTTGAACGAGAGCTCATGGGTATCGGACGCATGCCAACCCATCTTCCTGTACGGGGGTGCCACCGTGAAGCCGGGCGTCCCGTGGGGCACCAGGATGTTGCTTATCTCCTTCTTGTCCCCCGTCATGCCGGTAACCGCCGTAATGGTGACCACCTTGGATATCTCGGTCCCGGAGTTGGTGATAAAACATTTGGTGCCGTTGATGACCCACTCATCGCCATCCAGTTCGGCGGTGGTCCTGGTGGCTCCCGCGTCGGAGCCGGCCTCGGGCTCGGTAAGGCCGAAAGCCCCCAGCATCTCACCCTTCGCCAGCGGGACCAGCCACTTCTGCTTCTGCTCATCGGTACCCTCGTAGTAGATAGGTAGTGATCCCAGGGTGGTGTGTGCCTCCATGGTTATCCCCAACGAAGCGTCCGCCCTTGATATCTCCTCCAGGGCGATTACGAACGATACCATGTCGGCTCCAGACCCACCGTACTCCTCGGGGAACGGAAGCCCCATGAGGCCGAGGTCTGCCATCTTGGTAATAATGTCGTAGGGAAACTCGCCTTCCTCGTCCATCTCCTCCGCCCGGGGGATGATCTCCTCCAGTGCGAACTCCCTCACCATCTGCTTGAACAACTCCTGTTCTTCAGTCAGGTCATAATCCATCCGCACTCCTCTGTGTATTTGATCGACTTCCAATAAATGGCCGGTTTCAGGCCAAACCGTCTGAAAATCTATCACAGAGCGCTACAAACATCAATCAGCCGCCACGCTTACACGCAATCGCCACCCAAACGGTGCCTGGCACCACGTCTATGCGCGACAACGTCAGACAAGACCCGCCATCCCCGGCGAGACCCCTCCCTCACAAATAGACAAAAGCCACATAATGACGCATTGGTGCCAGGCACCATTGCGTCATTATTCAACTTCCATGGGCAACATGTTAACATCTATATATGACAACCTGACCGAAAGGAATGTACCCTATTGAACTGTGTTCGGTGTGGCTCCGGGATAGAGGAAGGGACATCGGCCTGCCCCAACTGCGGCCTTAAACTGAAGGCTGCTCCAAAACCGCCCCGCCCGGTCAGGCCCAGACCACAGGCGCCCGCCAGCCCCCAACAACCACAACCCGGTGGGCCGGCGAACCGACCTCCGACTGCTCCGGGAGCGGCAATGCCACCGCCCCCGGGAGCGCAACGGCAGGGAGGCCAACCAGGCGTACCGCCAGCGGGCGGTTACCCGGTAGCGGGACCTCCTCCCGCCCAGCCACCTCCACCGGGCGAGGTCCCTCGACCCGGCCAGTATGCCGACATGTGGAACCCGCCACCCCCATCCGGGGGTTACCCTGCTCCGCGCATGGCCGGTGAAAGGAAGCAGGCTCCGATAGCCCTGATAATCATTATCGCGGTTGGCATCGCCCTGATCGGCGGAGGTGCGATCGCCTACTTCACTGTCCTTCGCCCTGGCAAATCCGCCAATGTAGCCCAGAAGTCTATCGACGAGTACTTCAACGCACTGGGAAGCGGCGATATTAAAACGATCAAGTCTCTCCACACCTCCGACATGCAACCATCAAGCGAGGCGTTGATTACCTTGTCCCTCATGGGGGACATGATGACCTACAGTGGTTTCAAGCTGGAAACGATCGACGAATCAGCGGGCGAGATGTCGGTTGAGATCGTCGATTTCGTGGTTACGGTTTCGTTCATGGGCCAGAGTGAATCGATGAGGATGAGCGAGATGCAGTCAGAGATGGGTGTGTCGGGAAACACGGTTGTGAAGCTGAAAGAAGAGGGCGGAAAGTGGCTGATCAACGAGCCCGATATCCTGTCGCCTTTCGACTGGATGATGCCGGATATGCCTGATGTGCCGGGAACAACCGTGCCCTCAGACGGTTGCTGAGGCTAGTCAGGGGGCGGTCGCCCCTCAAGATTCCCTGGAAAGGGGCGCGTACCTGAGAAGCAGCTTCTTGGTTCCCACGCTGGAAAACGAAACCGTGGCCTCGCGGCCGTTATCCCTGTCTTCCACTTCCAGGACCTTCCCCTGTCCCCACATAGCGTGGACCACCGTGTCCCCTGCCTCTATCTCCAACTCTTCCCGGCCCTCTTCCTCGTCTTTGCGCTCCACTTCTTTCTCGTCGCGCCTGTCAATGGGCTCCAGGAACTTACGCGGTATCTCGCTGATAAAACAGGACATCGGGTTCGCGCCGCTGCCCCCCCACAGGCTCCTGGATTCAGCGTGGACCAGGTACAGGGTTTCCATGGCCCGGGTCATACCCACGTAACATAGTCGCCGCTCCTCCTCCATTCTATCGGCACTGTCCATGGAGCGAATATGTGGAAAGATGCCCTCCTCCATGCCCACCATGAAGACAACCGGGAACTCCAGCCCCTTGGCGTTGTGCAGCGTCATAAGCGATACGTACCCGCTCGTGGTGTCCAGGGTGTCTGTGTCGCTCACCAGCGAAACCCTTTCCAGGAAATCGTCAAGGTCCACCGCCCCGTACTCCTTACGGAACTCGCCTGTCACGCCCAGCAGCTCCCTCAGGTTCTCGATGCGGCTTTCCGCCTCCATCGTACCCTGAGACTTCAGTTCAGCCATGTACCCCGTCTCTCGCCACACCTCCGGGAGAAGCTCGCTTACGTCGTGCTCCTCCGAGAACGCGATGAGGTTATCGATAACACACAGGAACTCTCCCACGCTCTTGCGTGCCTTTTCAGTTAGCTCGCCTATCTGGTCGGCCTCCCGGAGCGCGTCCGCAAATCCAATCCCCTTCCGCCGCTGGTGCTCCTCGATGTGCCCTACGGTTACCTTGCCTATACCCCGTGGGGGAACGTTGATTACGCGTCGGAGACTCACCTCATCCTTAGGGTTCGCCAGCAAACGCAGATAAGCCACGATGTCCTTTATCTCCAGCCGCTCGTAGAAACGGGTGCCTCCGAAGATGCGGTAGGGAATCCTCCGCCGGCTCAGCGCCTCCTCCAGGACGCGCGACTGGGCGTGGGTCCTGTAGAATACCGCCGCGTCGTAGCGCCTCCCCGCCTCTCCACCCGCCAGCTTCTCTATCTGGCCGCAGACGAAATCGGCCTCGGCGTGCTCGTCTTTCGCCTTGTGGTGAAGTATCTTCTCGCCCGAGGGGTTTTCGGTCCACAGTATCTTCTCTCTGCGACCGGCGTTCTTGCTGACGACCACACCGGCTGCCTCGAGTATCTGGGGTGTGCTGCGGTAGTTCTGCTCGAGCTTTATCACCATGGCGTCGGGGTAATCCTTTTCGAACTCGAGGATGTTTCGGATGTCCGCGCCGCGCCAGGAGTAGATGCCCTGGTCTTCGTCACCCACCACGCACAGCTGCCGGTGCTTCTCGGCCAGCAGTCTGATCATACGGTACTGCACGGTGTTTGTGTCCTGGTACTCGTCGACCAGGATATGCCGGTAACGCTCACGGTACCGGGAAAGGACATCCGGATAAAGCTCGAACAGGTGAACCATCATCAGCAGAAGGTCGTCGAAATCGAGTGCGTCGCTCTCCGTCAGCCGCTCCTGGTAACGCCTGTAGACGTCGCCGGTGACGACCTCCAGGAGATCTGTTGCTTTGTCCCCATACGATTCCTCGTCTATCATCTCGTTCTTGGCTTTACTGATAGCGGACCTGATCGCCCTGGGGTTGTGGCTCTTGAGGCCGAAACCCATCTCCTCCATGCACTGTTTGACCAGGCGGATTGAGTCTGCCTGGTCGTAGATGGTAAACCGGGAACTGTAACCCAGAGGGGCTATCTCGGAGCGGAGTATCCTGGCGCAGGCGGAGTGGAACGTCGCCAGCATCATGCCGGCGGCGGACGTCCCGATGAGCCCCTCCACCCGTTGCTTCATCTCCTGCGCGGCCTTGTTGGTGAAAGTGAGCGCCAATATGCTCCTCGGGCTCACGTCATGCTCATGAATAAGATGAGCGATGCGGTAAGTCAGTACACGGGTCTTGCCACTCCCCGCGCCGGCGATGATCAGCAGGGGGCCGTCTTGATACTCAACCGCCTCCCGCTGGGGAGGGTTGAGGTCGTCCAGGTAAGCGCTACCAGGGGGGTTGCCGCTCAGCCCGGGCGGGAACACCTCGGTTACTCCCACTCGATGGTGCTGGGTGGTTTGCTGGAGATGTCATAGGCCACCCGGTTGACTCCCTCAACCTCGTTAACAATCCGGCTGGATACCCGCTCCAGCACATCGAAGGGAATCCGTGCCCAGTCGGCGGTCATCGCGTCCTCACTGGTAACCGCCCGCAGGATCACCGGGTACTCGTAGGTCCTTCCGTCGCCCATCACCCCTACCGACTTCACGCATGGGAGCACCGCGAACGACTGCCATATCTCCCGGTACAGGTTGGCCCTCTTCACCTCTTCGGTGATAATACTGTCCGCGTTGCGCAGGATCTCCAGGCGCTCATCGGTGACCTCCCCAATTATCCTCACCGCCAGACCCGGCCCCGGGAACGGCTGGCGCCAGACGATCTCCTCCGGCAGTCCGAGCTCCTGGCCGACCGCCCGTACCTCGTCCTTGAAGAGGGATCGGAGCGGCTCTATCAGCTCAAACTTCATGTCTTCCGGGAGGCCTCCGACGTTATGGTGGGACTTTATCCTCGCCGCGTCCCTGGTCCCACTCTCTATTATGTCCGGGTACAGTGTTCCCTGCACCAGGAACCTGGTGTCCTCAAGCCTTAAGGCGACCTCCTCGAAGACCCGAATGAACTCCTCCCCTATCACCTTGCGCTTGACCTCGGGATCGGTCACCCCCTCCAGCCCGGCCAGGAAGCGCTCCCTGGCGTTCTCATGAACGAGGTTCATATCGAAGTGACGGCCGAACGTTTCCACTACCTCCTCGGCCTCCCCCGCACGCAGCAGACCATGGTCGACAAAGACACAGGTAAGCTTATCTCCCACCGCCTTGTGCACCAGCACCGCCGCTGTGGCCGAATCGACCCCACCGGAGAGACCGCATATTATCCTCTCTCCACCCACCCGCCGGCGGATTTCCTCCAACGAGTCCTCGATGATCGAGGACATCGTCCAGCTGGGCAGACAGTCGCAGGCGTGGTACAGGAAGTTCTTGAGGATACTGATGCCGCACGGTGTATGAACCACCTCGGGGTGGAACTGGACCCCGTACAGGCCCCTCTCCTTGGACTCCATCGACGCCACCGGAGAGGCGGGCGTATGGGATGTCATCTTGAATCCGGGTGGTGTCTCCGTAACCTTGTCGCCATGGCTCATCCACACAACCTGCTCCAGGGGCAGGTCGTCCAACAGGACCCCCTCGTCGACAACCGTCAGTTCGGTCTTCCCATACTCCTTCCCGCCGGTCCTCTCCACCAGGCCGCCCAGCGTATCGGCCATGAGCTGCATCCCGTAACAGATGCCGAGTATGGGAATGCCCAGCTCGAACAGCCGGGGGTCGCAGCCGGGGGCCCCTTCCTCATAGACGCTGGAGGGGCCCCCGGAAAGAATGAGGCCGCTGGGGTTTTTCTTCTCGAGTTGTTCAACCGTCAGGGTGTGAGGTACTATCTGGCTATAGACCTTGCACTCGCGGACCCTCCGGGCTATTAACTGCGCGTACTGCGCCCCGTAGTCAACTACCAGGATACAGTGGTCGTGTGCGGTCATCCCCTGCACCGCCGCTGCGTCGTCAACATAATGACACCGGTCACTTGCCCATCCCGACGTCCTGGCTCCTCTGAATAACCTTGCCCTCGGTCTTGAGCGCCGGCGCGACCATGATCTCCGTGCGCTGAAACTCCTTAATGGTCGCGTACCCGCAGGTTGCCATGGACATCCTCAGGGCCCCAAAGAGGTTCAATGTGCCATCGTTCTCATGCGCCGGCCCGTGAAGGATCTCCTCCAGGGTCGCCACCTGCCCCACTTCCACCCGTGTGCCCCGGGGAAGTTCGGGGTGGAAAGTGGCCATGCCCCAGTGAAATCCCCGTCCCGGCGCACCTATCGACCTGGCAATGGGGGCTCCTATCATCACCGCGTCCGCCCCGCAGGCGATGCACTTCGCGATGTCACCCCCGGTCCTGATACCACCATCGGCGATCACATTCACATACCTGCCGGTTTCCTCCAGGATCCGGGAGCGACCTGCCGCGGCGTCGGCCAGGGCGGTGGCCTGGGGCACCCCGATGCCAAGCACGCCCCTGGTTGTGCAGGCGTGGCCCGGGCCCACGCCTATCAGGACCCCCACCGCGCCGGTCCGCATCAAGTGCAGGGCGGTATGGTAAGAGGCACAACCACCTACCACCACCGGCACTTCCAGCCCTTCAATGAAACTGTAGAGATCGAGCGGTTCCCGTGAACTGCTCCGGTGCTCGGCGCTGACCACCGTCCCCTGTATCACCATAATGTCCAGGCCCGCCTCAATCGCGTAACCGTAGTACTCCTCCACATTCTGGGGTGTAAGTGAGGCCGCGGTCACAACCCCGGATTCCTTTATCTGCTTTACTCGCTTGACAATCAGTTCCGGCTTGATGGTTTCGGCATATATCTCCTGGATTCCCCTGGTCGCCTGTTCTTTGGGCAGCGACGCTATCTTCTCCAGCATCGGCTCGGGGTCCTGGTAACGGGTCTGGATTCCCTCCAGGTTAATGACCCCCACGCCGCCCTGCTTTCCTATCGCCACCGCCATGTCCGGGTCCACCACGCTGTCCATAGCCGAGGCAAGGAAAGGGGATCGCGTCTCGTAAGGGCCAAGCTGCAGGCTGGTATCGATGTCCTCGGGATCCCTGGTCCTCCGGGACGGCACTATCGCTATATCATCGAGGCCGTAGCCCCTTCGCCCGCTCTTTCCTATCCCAACCTCGACCTCCAAGCGAACCTCCGTGTGTAAATCCCCGTCGGATATTGCTACATATTTAACCACATAGCATCACCCTAAAGAACAGAATCCCGGGAATTTCTAAAAAAAGAAGCGCCCGCTCGAAAGCGGGCGCTTCCATTTCATTCTCTTCAGACGGCCGGCCTACATGCCCATGCCGCCCATGCCGCCCATGCCGCCGGGGGGCATACCGGGCATGCCACCCTCTGCCTCCGGCTTGTCCACTATCAGCACCTCCGTGGTGAGTAGCAGGGCCGCTATACTGGCCGCGTTCTGGACCGTCGAGCGCGTCACCTTGGCGGGATCTATGATGCCCGCCTCGTACATATCCACGTACTCACCGTTGAGCGCGTTCAGGCCAACGTTTTCATCCAGCTCTTTGACCTTCTCTACCACTACCGAGCCTTCCAGGCCGGCGTTGGTCGCTATCTGCTTGAGCGGCTCAACCAGCGACTTCCTCACGATCTCCACGCCGAGCTTCTCTTCAGCGGGCATCCTCTTCGCATTCAGCACTTGCGCGCTGTTGAGCAACACCACACCGCCGCCGGCGACGATGCCCTCCTCCACCGCCGCCTTGGTAGCGGAAAGCGCGTCCTCTATACGGTGCTTCTTCTCTTTGAGCTCCACCTCGGTGGCGGCCCCGACCTTGATGACCGCCACGCCGCCGGAGAGCTTGGCAAGCCTCTCCTGGAGCTTCTCGCGGTCGAAGTCGGAGTCGCTGTTGTCGATCTCGGTACGTATCTGCTTGATTCGCCCCTCGACCGCCCTGGTGTCACCCTTGCCCTCGACGATAATGGTGTTATCCTTGCTGACCTTCACCTGGCGCGCCTGACCCAGCATGTCCAGGGTGATGTTCTCGAGCTTCATCCCGAGCTCCTCGGTGATCACCTCGCCGCCGGTGACGATGGCGATATCTTCGAGCATCGCTTTCCTGCGGTCTCCGAAGCCGGGGGCCTTTACCGCGACGCTGGTAAACGTGCCGCGAATCTTGTTGACCACCAGCGTGGCCAGCGCCTCACCCTCCAGGTCCTCGGAGATTATCATGAGGGTCTTGCCCGCCTGCATGACCTTCTCCAGGATCGGAAGCATGTCCGCTACCGCGGATATCTTCTGGTTGGCGATCAGGATGTAGCAGCTTTCCAGCACCGCCTCCATACGCTCGGTATCGGTCACCATGTACGGGGAGAGATACCCCTTGTCGAACTGCAGCCCTTCGACGACGTCGAACTCCATCCCGAAGGTCTGGGACTCCTCGACGGTTATGACCCCGTCCTTGCCGACCTTTTCCATCGCGTCGGCGATTATCTCGCCTACTTCATCCGAATCCGCCGAAATCGCGGCCACCCTGGTGATCTGTTCCTTGGTCTCAACCTCGCGTGAGCGCTTCTCGATGTCTTCCACTATCTGCTGCACGGCATTGTCGATCCCTCTACGGATCGCCATCGGGTTTGCGCCGGCGGCAACGTTTTTCAGGCCCTCCCTAATCATCGCGTGCGCCAGTACCGTGGCGGTGGTTGTGCCGTCACCGGCTACATCGTTGGTCTTGATTGCGACTTCCCTGGCCAGTTGTGCGCCCATGTTCTCGTAGGGGTCCTCCAACTCGATCTCCCTGGCGATGGTGACGCCGTCGTTGGTGATCGTTGGAGAGCCGAACTTCTTCTCCAGCACAACATTGCGTCCCTTGGGACCCAGCGTAACTCTGATGGCGTTCGCCAGCTGCGTTACACCGGCCTCGAGGGCCCTTCTTGCATCCTCGTCATATTCCAGCATCTTTGCCATTACTTACTTCTCTCCTTTCGCTACTTCTTCTTGGCCTTGGCCTTGGCCTTGGCCTTGGCCTTTTTCTTGGCAAGTATGTCCCTCTCACTCAGTATGAGATACTCCTTGCCCGCCACCTTGACCTCGGTGCCACCGTACTTCGAGTAGATAACGGTGTCTCCGGGCTCAACATCCAGGGGTATCAGGTCCCCATCCTCGTACCGCCCCGGCCCCACCGCGACAACCTCGCCTTCCTGGGGCTTCTCCTTGGCGGTATCAGGAATTACGATACCACTGGCGGTCTTCTCCTCTCCCTCTCCGGGCTCCACTATCACCCGGTCGCCCAACGGCTCCAAGTCCATACCCATCCCTCCTTCGTAAGGTAGATTAGCACTCTAGTATAGAGAGTGCTAAGACGGTATTATACGTGTTTGATATTTTAAATCAATAGTAGTGTGTATAAAAATATAACCGGCCGTTTCCAGCCGTGCCGCCCGGAGAACACGAGGTACGTTACAGCCTATATCCTCTCCACGTCCTCGAACAGGTAATCGGCCTTTCTCGCCCACTCGTCGTACTCCGGGGGATCGTATTCCCTGGGATACTGGCAGTATAGTTCCAGCACCTTCTGGGTCTGCTTCAGGGCGTTCTCGAACCTGACCGTCATCGGGACGCTCCTCAAACCCTTTATGATGCTCTTCATCCTGGACTGTGCGGTGGGCATCTCGAAACGGCCCATGAGGGCGCTCGAGATCTCCTGCTTGCCTATCAGCCCCTTGGCCATGCTCCAGGAGAACTCCTTCTCGGGGATGTTCTGTAGAAAGATCCTCAGGCAATCAAGCGCCGCCATGTGCGCGCCACGCTCACGGATGTACTCATAGTTGTACGACCAGAGCCCGCGGATACTCACGTCGCCGGCCTCAAGGGCAAACGCCGCCGCGTCAGCCGCCAGGTAGGCCCCTTCCATTGCGCCGCCTACCCCCCTGCTGATAAACGGCGTAGATTGGCACGCCGCGTCGCCTATCACTATGAAGCCCGAGGTCACCATCGTGTTGAGTGGCCTCCTTGTCGGCATGCGCCCACCCGCGCGGTGGAGGACCTTCTCGCCAACCGATGGGTTGGACCTGATGTAGCCGAGCACGATCTCCCGCGGGTCCGGCGCGCCGGGAATGTCCTGGACCCCGGTGCCGATATCCACCGTACCGTCCTCGTCCGGGTAAACCCAGCTATAGCCCCCATACCTCCCGATGTAATACTTGAACAGTCCCGGCTCCATTCCGTTTTCCAGGGCCCCGGGTATGATATCCCGTGTCTCCCTGTATATCGATATGTAATCGCTGTTGCGCAGCCGCCGAGGGATGCCCATTCCCCCGGGAATGTCCCTGCAGATCACCCGTTCCAGGCCGCTGGCACCCACCGCCAGCCGGCAGGGGAAGTTCCCCCTGTCCGTCTGGACCGAAACCACGAAGCCATTATCTATTTCAGCGCCCCCCACGATGCACTGGGTCTTGACCTCCACCCCCGCCTCCAGGGCGCCTTCCATCAGCCGCCTTGCCAGTAGCCGCCTGTCGACCACTCGATAAGGGAACCGGTCAAGGTTAAAGCGTGTCGCGGCATCGGGGCTCACCACTTCCATCCGGCGAATCTGCGAACACGCCTCCGGCGGCATGGGAAGTCCGACACCCGAGAACTCGAACGCTTCACTGTCCACGAGGTCCAGGGAGTCCGGCCCCAGTTCCTCCTCACGCTTCCTTTCTATCAGCAGGACGCGAAAGCCTCTGGCCGCCAGCCTGGTGCTGAACACCGTGCCGGCGCACCCGGCCCCTGCCACTACGACGTCATACTTATCGTTCAACTACTACGTCCCCGTTCTCTGAAACCCGCTCCTCCCAGGAACAGGCCCTTCGCACCGCTTTCTTCCACTGCTCGTACTTGCTATCCATCAGTTCCTTGTCGGCCGACGGGCTGAACTTCCTGTCAACCCGCCAGATCCTCTCTATCTCGTCCAGGTCCTTCCAGTACCCCGCCGAGAGCCCGGCCAGAAACGCGGCGCCGAGCGCCGTGGTCTCTGAAACCGCCGGCCTCTGCACCTCAACCCCCAGCAGGTCGGCCTGGAACTGAAGAAGTACATCCATTACCGAGGCGCCTCCGTCGACCCTCAGCGATGCTACGTCTATCCCCGAGTCCGATCTCATGGCGTCCATGACATCACGCGTCTGGTACGCCATTGCCTCGACAGCCGCACGGATTATCTGCTCCCTCGACGTGCCCCGCGTAATCCCAAGTATAGCACCACGTGCGTACGGGTCCCAATACGGCGCCCCGAGCCCAACGAACGCCGGCACCATGAATACCCCACCGGTATCGGGCGTCTTCCGGGCCAGCGGTCCCGTTTCCGAGGCGTCGCCGATTATCCCCAGTCCGTCGCGGAGCCACTGGATCGCGGCGCCGGTTATGAAGATCGAGCCCTCCAGCGCATAGGTGACCTCCCCGCCGTACCCCCACGCTACCGTGGTCAGCATCCCCGTACTCGAGGTTACCGCTTCGGGGCCTGTGTTCATGAGGACAAAACTCCCGGTGCCGTACGTGTTCTTGGTCATCCCACGATGGTAACAGGCCTGGCCGAACAGGGCGGCCTGCTGGTCCCCCGCGATTCCCCCGATCGGAACCGAGGCGCCGAGGAAGCAGTCGGGATCGGTCTCGCCAAACAGGCAGCTCGAGGGCAGGACCTGTGGAAGCATCCCCGCGGGAACGCCCAGGTAGTCTAACAGCCGGTCGTCCCACTCCAGGTCCCGTATGTTGAACATGAGCGTACGAGAGGCGTTGGAGTAATCCGTCGCGTGCACTCTCCCCCCGGTCAGCTTCGCGAGCAGCCAGGAATCGATGGTCCCGAACGATATCTCGCCGGCCTCCGCCAGCCGGGCGATCTCCGGCTCGTTCTCCATCACCCAGGTTATCTTGGTGCCGCTGAAGTACGGGTCGAGCACCAGACCCGTCCGCTCGCGGAACTCACCCTCCAGGCCTCGCTTCTTGAGGCGCTCGCAGATGGGGGCCGAGCGCCTGCACTGCCACACTATCGCCCTGCCCACCGGCTCTACCGTCCCCTTGCGCCAGAACACCGCGGTCTCTCGTTGATTTGTTATCCCCAGTGCGGCCAGCTCGCCGGCGTTCACACCGGCATCGCTCAGGGCCTTGCTGACCGTGAACACCGTGCTCTGCCATATCTCCTCGGGGTCGTGCTCCACCCATCCGCCGGCGGGAAAGTACTGGGTGAACTCCTGGCCGACCTTGGATAACACCACACCCGCGTGGTCGAACACCATCGCTGTCGTACCTGTCGTCCCCTGGTCAATCGCGAGAATATATTTTTTCATTTGCTCCCCGGAGAACCCCTTCCGGTCACCAGCATTCTCGAATTGCCACCGCGCCTACTATACCAGATATCGGGGCGAGAATGACGCACTGGTGCCAGGCACCATTGCGTCATTATGCAACAGTCCGGGGCACTCCCCCCAACTTCAGGTTGGGATAGACGTCAACGTCCAGCCCCGCCCGGTGCCCCGCCTGATATCGCAGGTATCCCAGCGCGGCTATCATGGCGGCGTTGTCAGTGCACAGTGACGGCGACGGGCATACAAGCCTCAGGCCTTCCTCCTCACACGCCTCCCCCAACATGAGCCGCAGTGCCCGGTTGCAGGCCACACCACCACCCATCACGACATCGGTCAGGCCACAGTCTCGGGCCGCCCGGACCGTCTTCCGGACCACCACCTCCAGCGCCGCTGCCTGAAACGAGGCGGCAATGTCCTCCACCGGCCGAACAGCGTCCCTCCTTTCCGAGTCTTCCATGAACCGTATTACCGCGGTCTTTAAACCACTCAAGCTGAAGTTGTAATCGCCGCTTCCCATCATCGGACGTGGGAAGGCACACGCCGCCGGGTCCCCCGCAGGTGCGATCTCGTCAATGACCGGGCCTCCCGGATATCCCAGCCCCAGGTGCCTGGCCACCTTGTCGTACGCCTCGCCGAGCGCGTCGTCCAGCGTTTGGCCCAGTATCTCCATCTCGTCAAGGCCACCGACCTCCGCCAGCAACGTATGCCCCCCGGAGACCACCAGCGCCAGAAACGGGTACTGTGGTAACCGCCCTTCCAGGACCGGGGCGTAAGCGTGCGCCTCCACGTGGTTCACCGCAACCATGGGTATCCCCCACGACCACGAGAGACCTTTCGCCGCGGAAACACCCACCAGGAGCGAACCCACCAATCCCGGCCCAACGGTCACCGCCACCAGGTCGGGGCGGGCTTCGCCCACCACTGCCTCTTCCAGAACGGGTATTATCTGGTCCACGTGCGCCCGGGCCGCTATCTCCGGAACCACCCCGCCGTACTTCCGGTGAAGATCGACCTGGGAAGCCACCACGTTGGAGAGCATCTCGCACCCATCCTCGACCATGGCCGCCGCGCTCTCGTCGCAGGACGTCTCTATCCCGAGGACAAGCATCAGCCATCACCTTCCCCACCGTCCGGCGGCTTGTCCCCGCGTGCCGGTAACTCCCGGAACAGGCCCTCGCGAATGTCTCCCGCCGCCATTATCACCGCGTCCTCTCCGCTGTCGGAGTAGTAACCCCTGCGCAGCCCTAACTCCCGGAAACCGAAGAACCGGTAGAACTCCCGCGCGTCCCGATTGGTTTCCCTTACCTCCAGGGTCAACCACCTCGCGCCTTTCTTCAGGCCCAGTTGAACACACTCCATGAGCAGCGCCGACCCCAGGCCGCGTCGCCTGAAGTCGAGGGCCACCGCCATGTTGGTGACATGTATCTCATCACCAATCAGATGGGCGCCGATGAAGCCCAGCAACCGCCCCCCTGCGAGCGCCACCAGGTACATGGTGATCTCACCTCGCCTCAACTCACACTCGAAGAACTCCGGCGTCCACGGAAACGGGAACACCTCTCTCTCGATACCCATGACGGCCTCGATATCGCCCGCTAGCATTTCCCTTATCTCAAGCTCATCCGGCAACATTGCCTCCAGACTGCTATAGTACCCCGCACCATAAATACGCTGGCATTCGAACGCCGCTGCATCCACACCGGCTGCGTTCCGCTCCCTCGACGTACTCCAAGAGTACGACTCGGTCGCGCGCCTTGCCGGAGCGGCGCTTCGACGCTCTCAGTGCTTAACCGTATCTATGGAACGGGGCACTTACTTACGTGGGCTTCTTCAGGTAGATAGGAGCAACCGAGGCCGCGTCGCCCACCCGTCCCCGCGATATCAACCGGTCGGAAACGGCGATTATCCCGTGCCCGTTCGGAAACCGGTCCTCGGCAACCGTAAGCTCCCCACCATCCTCCAGGAGCTTCACCAGCGAGGCCGGGGCCTCCCCCACCACTTCCACGGTGCGATACCCCAGCGACCGTGCCACCTCAACCACTCGATCCGGCGTTTCACACAAGTACTCGGAAACCCTCTCCGGCACCCCCTCGCCGGTTCGGTACACCGCCGCATACAGCATGCCCCTTCTCGCGTCCACCGTTGACAGGACCAGGTCCACGCCGGGGGTAGCGCCGGCCGCCAGGATATCCAGCGTTGGAACGCCCACCAACGGTACCCCGCACGCCATCGCCATCGCCTTCGCGGTGGCGAGTCCCACCTTGACCCCCGTGAAAGTTCCCGGCCCGGTACCGGCGGCGATGTAGTCGATGTCACCCGGTGCTATGCCCGCCCTGTCAAACGTCATCTTTACCAGCGGCATCAACCAGCCGGTGTGCCCTTTTTCCGTCTTGAAGTACGTTTCCGACAACACCACGCCGCCCGAGCCCACCGTCAGGACCCCCCTCGCCGTACAGGTGTCCCACCCCACTACCACCGGTGCTCTATGATTTCTCCACTCCGCGTGGATGCTATCCCGCATCGCGCTCGAACTCCGTTCTGACGAACTCCAGCCTTTTCTTCCACTCACCGCCGCCCCCCAGGGTGATTCGCCGTCGATTTTCGTCCTCGGCGAACTCCAGCCGCACCGTCAACGCCCCGGACGGTAACGCCGCCCGGACCCTTCCCGCCCACTCCACCGCGCATATCCAATCCCCGTCGAGATACTCCTCAATCCCTGCGTCAATGAGCTCCTCCGGGCTTCCGAGCCTGAATGCGTCGACGTGACAAAAGCCTACCGACTGGTACAGGTGTATTATCAGAAACGTTGGGCTGGGAACCACTCCCCGGTGGCCTCTTCCTCTGGCGATACCGCGCGCCACGACCGTCTTGCCGGTCCCGAGTTCCCCCTCCAGGCATACCACGTCACCGGGGGTGAGAACCCTTCCTATCGCGTCTCCCAGCCGCAATGTGTCTTCGCCCGAGTTACTGAGAACCTCCAAGTCATCTCCCTGGGGTGCCCTCTAGAAAAGGCCCATCTGCTCCGGTTCCTCCGCGGGCGGCTCGGGCGGTGAATCATCTTCCGCGAGATACGCCTCGAGGCTCTTGAAGTCCTGCCTTATGAGATCCATGTTGGAAGCCGCCCTGAGCGCCGCGGCTGGATGCAGTACCGGGACCAGGAAATACCCGGCGCCTTCGAACCGCTGACCGTGAATCCTGGTTATCTGTACGCTCTTTCCCATCATAAAGCCCGCGGCCACCCGGCCCAGGGCGCAGAGTATCCTGGGACGTATGATCTCTGTCTGCTCCTGAAGAAACGGGCTGCACGCTTCCGTTTCTTCCGGTAGCGGATCCCTGTTGCCCGGAGGGCGGCACTTTATCACGTTGGCAATGTAAGTGTCCCCGCGTTTCAGCCCGATATCTTCCAGAAGCCGGTCCAGGAGCTTGCCCGCGGGCCCCACGAACGGCAACCCCTGCGCGTCCTCGGCGCGCCCCGGCGCCTCTCCGACAAACATAAGCTGGGCATCAGGATTCCCATCACCAAAAACGATGTTGTTGCGGCCCCGGCAAAGCGAGCACCGGGTGCACTCACCAAGCTCTTCCCTCAATTCCTCGAGCGTTTTCGCCATTCCTCACTCACACCGCCAATCGGCTGTCATCATTTACTACAACCGTTGCATGTCGTCGTTGAGCAAGTACCACACGAGCCACCGGTACTGGATGTGAAGCCACCGGATGACTTGAACCCGAACGTGCTGAACATCTTTTCAGGCTCACCGCGGCCGCAGTGGGGACAACTGACATCATCGCTTCCGCGGACCAACTTTTCAAATCGTTTCCCGCAGCCCTTACAGCGATACTCGTATATAGGCATCGTCACAACCTCCCCGACGCCGCGCTACGCGCGAAGTATATCACAGGCACCCGGCAGTCCTCCCCCGGCCTCGGCGCTCATCACCGCCGACCTGATGGCCCCCGCCGTGCCTTTCGCGGCAAGCGCCTCCACCGCGTCCTGGGGGGCTTCCACCTCGCCGGTGGCAAGCACGAACACGGTATCGCCGTCGTACCTGGTGTGCGACGGCCTTATCGCCCTGGCGATGCCATTGTGGCCCTGAAGGGCCAGTCGCGCGCACCCCACCACGTCGATTTGGGCGTTGGTGGTCACCACTACCAGTGTCGTGTTCTCGCGTGAGGACCCGGCAACCCCGGCGACACCCGCGATAAACGCTTCGGCCCCCGCGAACCCCCCGTCCGCGTCGCGGAATCCGGCAATCACCGAACCGTCCTCGCCGACCACGTCTCCAAAGCTGTTCACCACCGCCGCCACCTCCACCTTGAGGGATTCGCCGTGAAAACGGTCCAGGCCGAAGCCCCCGCGGGTGGACATGCGGCGGCCCGCCACGTTCCCCACGCTGGCGCCCATCCCCACACCAACGCTTCCCTGCGCCTCCTCGTCAACGGAGGCCTCGAGGCACGCCCGGTAGGCCATCTCCTCGTCGGGGCGGACCGTCTTGTCTCCAATGTCCAGATCGAAGATCACCGCTGCGCTGACTATGGGCACCGGTCCACCGGGGGTGAGGAAACCAACACTTCTCTCTTCCAGAAACCTCACGACGCCGGCGGCGGCTCCAAGCCCGAAGGCGCTTCCCCCGGCAAGCAGGATCGCGTTGACGCCGGACACGGTAAACATGGGCCTGAGCAGTTGGGTCTCTCGGGTTCCCGGCGCCCCGCCCCGGACCTCGCAGGAAGCGACCGTCCCCTCGGGCGGAAGGAAGACGGTACAACCGGTGAGTGCCTCGGGATCAGAGGAGTGCCCTACCTTGATCGTACCAAGCACAATCATTCACCTCCCGTCGGCGGCCAACGACTGGGCCGCCAACCTTTCCAGAGTCCGGTTCAATCCCGTTGCCACAGGACCCTCACGAACGTGTCCTTCTCCTGCCATTTCATATCGAGATCGCCTTTGAACGCCTTATGGAGTTCTTTTCCTATCCTCTCGGCCAGGTGCTCGTCGCACGTTTCGATGATTATCTCGCCGTTCTCCTCGCTCGAGCGGAGGATCTGTGACGTAACGTTCCTGCCGTGCCTGTTCTTCTCCACCCGCTTTATCACGTTTTTAATCTCTTCCCGGTGCCTGGCGAGGAAATTCCCCTTGAGCGTCACCACGCCCTCCACCTGCCCTTTCTCCATTCGCCGGCACCCGGGGCAGGTGCTTTTCTTCACCGTTTTTCCGGCGAGTCTTGAAGATACCTTCTCGTCCGGTTCCGGTATCCAACGGTGACCGTTGTGGATCGCGCCGCATTGAGGGCACTCTTTCATCTTTCGACTCCCCCTTCTTCTTCCTGGACGTACACCCGCGGCACCCGCGGGCTAATCATGCATGTAACCTCGTAGTTTATGGTTCCCAGCCTTTCCGCGATCTCGTCGGCGGTGATCTCCTTGCCCCCTTCAGCCCCAATGACCGTAAACGGCGTACCCGGCTCCACCGGTTCCTCCCCCAGGTCGACCATTATCAGGTCCATGCACACGGTGCCCACCACCGGCCTGCGCTTTCCGCCGATAAGCACCTCCGCGTTGCCGGAAAGCAGGCGTGAGAACCCATCCGCGTACCCCAGCGGGAGAACAGCTATGCATGTGTCTCGCTCAGGCGCGTACCGCAGGCCATAACTTATCCCCTCGCCGGCCGGTACGCGCTTTACAAACGCGACCTCACCGGTGAGCGACAGCGCCGGGCGCAGATGCTCATCGCCGGCGAACTCCTCTGAGGGAAGCATGCCCAGCATGGCTATCCCCACCCTTACCATGTCGCAGGAACTCCGGGGAGATGACAGGACCGCCGCGCTGTTCGCGGCATGTTTCACGAGCGGCTTGCCGAGGACCTCTTCCGCCACCGCGGCGGCCTCCTCAAACCGGTCCATCTGCACCTCGGTAAACGGGTGGCCAACCCTGTCCGCCACCGCGAAGTGGGTATATATCCCTTCCACCTCGATGCCGGGAAGTCCCCCCAGCAGCCCGGCGAACTCCGCGACCTCATCCGGGTAGATGCCTACCCTGTGCATCCCGGTATCCACCTTTATATGGACCCGGGAGTTCACGCCCCGGTTGGCCGCCTCCTCAGAGAGGGCTCTCGCCATCCGGTCGGTGTATACCGTGGCTATGAGGTCGTTCTCGAGTACCGCCGCCGCCGCTCCGGGAGGCGGCTCGAACAGGAGATGAATCGGGCAGTCGAACCCCGCCCGCCGCAACCGGATACCCTCCTCCACCAACGCGACCCCAAGGCGGTCCGCACCGCCGTCAAGCGCCGCCCGGGAGACCTCCGCGTCCCCGTGCCCGTAGCCGTTCGCCTTTACCACAGCCATGAAAAGGCACTCCGGCGTTAGCAGTCCCTTCAGGAACTCCACGTTATGCCGGATGTTGTCCAGGTTGACCGTCGCAACCACCGGCCTGATGGTTTCTTTCTCCCCACCCATCAATCAGTATCCATTCTACGTTATCGGCCCCGGCCATCCATGCTAGTAATCGGGGCTTTCGACCGGTATGTCCTCGCTGATGAGCCTCACGATATCGGCCATGGTGATAATCCCCACCAGTTTTCCCTCTCGCATCACCGGAAACCTCTTCATTTTCTTCTTCGACATGATTGTGGCCACGTCTTCAACCGGATCGTCCGCCTCGACGGTCATCGGGTCCTCGGTCATGACCTGACCCGCGGTATTGGCCACAGCCCTGCGAAACTTCTCCTCGAAGCGGTGCAGGCTTCCAGGGACGAACACGTAGCCGGTGAGGAAGTGGACGAACGACGGGAACTCCACGTCGCTGTCGTGAACGATAAGATCGCTCTCGGTTACTATGCCCAGGATCTCTCCTGAATCGTCAACTACCGGCACGCCGCCGATTCCGTTATCCACCATGATCCTCGCCACGTCGGTGACCGATGTCTCCGCCGAGACGGTAATCGGGTCAGCGGTCATCGCCTGCTCCACCTGAAGGCTCTTCATTTCAACACCTCTCCATCTCTCCTGTCGTTGTATTGGCTATCTAATTCTATCTCAAGGCGCCATGCCGCCGTACTGCTCACCCGCTCCCTCTTTCTTCTCTATGCGCCGCGCCACTTGCGCAAGGAAACACCCCACCGCGAAGTTGAACGTGGGTGCGAGGATAAGCGAGAATTTACCGAACCACCCGAAGCCTGAGCCGGACCTGAGCCATACCAGGTCCGTCGGGACGTCCTGAAGGCGCAAAACGGAGACCGCTCGCAGCGCCGTGGGGTTCTCGTTGTCCATCGCCGCCCACGCCTGTACCAGCGCGAAAAACAGCCAGGTCGTCCCCGATCTCCGTAGGAGCGCCTCGCCGGCAGGCTCCTCGCCTGGTGTCAGTATCCTCATCATCCACCGAGGCTTGAGCACGGTGAGTCCGCCCAGGAGTATATCGAACAAAGCCAGCCCCATGCATATCAGCTTCGCTACGCGCACCCCTATCCCCGGTCTATTTCCATTTTCCAACCTGAACTCCTTTCCATAGTGCCTCGTTCCATAGATACGGTTCAGCACCGAGAGCGTCGAAGCGCCGCTCCGGCAAGGCGCGCGACTGAGGCGTACTCCTGTAGTACGCCTGAGGAGCGGAACACAGCCGGTGTGGATGCGGCGGCGTTCGAATGCCAGCGTATCTATGGAGCGGGGCACTTTGACTACTCCGTCCGCCGCATGGCCAGCGGCAGGTGCCTTATGACGTCCCCCGCCACCAGGCCTATCATGGCATCCATGCCGGCGGCCAGGTCCGCCGCGTAACCGTGGCAGTAGGCCCCCGCCACCGCGGCCTCGAACGCCCCCAGGCCCTGGGCCATCAGCGCTGCTATACAACCCGTTAACACGTCGCCCATCCCCGCGGTGGCCATCCCGGGGTTTCCGGTGGAGTTGATGTTAGCGCTCCCGCCAGGCTCCGCCACTACCGTCCCGGCCCCCTTCAGGACCACGACCGCGCCCCACCGGGCCGCGGCCTCGAGCGCCACCTCTACCCTGTTGGTCTGCACCTCCGCGCTGCTACCCCCTGTAAGGCGCGCCATCTCCCCGGGATGCGGGGTCAAGACCAGGGGCGACTCTCTTTCCTCCAGTACGCGGGAATGCCCGGCCACCGCGTTCAGCCCATCGGCGTCCAGGACCACCGGTTTCTCCACAGCTTTTAGGAGCTCCCTCACCAGCCGTGCGGCCTGCGGGTCCTCTGACATCCCCGGGCCCAGCGCCAGCACGTCGTACCTGCCGCTGAGCTCGGTGATCGCTTCAACCGACCGTGGAGAAAGAGCCCCTCGCGGTGTCTCAGGCAATGGCAGGGTCATCACCTCGGTGAGTTTCACCTCCAGTATGTCGCTCAGCCCCTCCGGGACTCCGGCGGTAACTATCCCCGCCCCCGCCCTCAGGCAGGCCCTGGCACACATGGCCACGGCGCCGGTCATCCCCGGGGACCCCCCAACCACCAGCACGCTACCGGATTGCCATTTGTGCGCGTCCGGGGCACGCCGGGGCAGGAGCGCCTCGACGTCCTCTCCAGTGGTGAGGTACACTCTCGACTCCGGCACGCTGTCTACAAGCCGGTTAGGTATGCCTATGTCGGCAACCTCCATGCAGCCGGCCAGCCCCGCTCCCGGGTACTGCACCAGGCCCACCTTCGCCGCGGCGAATGTCACCGTTCGGTCCGCCCTGACGGCCGCCCCCGAGATCCCGCCGGTCTTACCCGACACGCCACTTGGGATATCCACCGCCAGCACCGGGCATCCGGCACCGTTTATCGAGCTAATCGCGGCCTCGAAGATGCCCCGGGCGCTCCCGGAAAAACCAGTTCCAAATATCGCGTCTATCACCAGCGCGGGCCCGGGGGTCATACCTGTGAACCTCTCCAGGCCCCCATCCTCGCCAACCCGCTCGATCTTCACCGCGAACCCGCCCAGCCGCTCCAGGTTAACAGCCGCGTCCCCGCTCAGTTCATCGGGGTCGGCCAGCAGGAAAACTTTCGCCTCGACCCCGGCACCGCACAGCAGGCGGGCCACCACCAGGCCGTCTCCCCCGTTGTTCCCCTTGCCGCACCATACGGCCACCGTTCCGCCGCCCTCAGCGGACAGGATGTCCATCGCCACCCGCGCCACCGCCTCGCCGGCGTTCTCCATCAGCGTTACACCCGGAATCCCCTCGCCTTCAATGGCCGCCCTATCGATCCTTGCCATCTCGCCCGGTGTAACTACCCTCAAGCTCGACCTCCGAGTCTCGCGGATTATAGATCCTGACGCTCATTATATCGGCGTTTCACCGCGTCCTCCCGAATGCGTTCCGACTCCTTCGATTCACGGCTGAACTGCGCCACCAGCACATATCCCGTAGCAGACAGAGAAAGTCCCAACACCGCCAGCACCGGCAGGGTAATCCATAGCTCGGGAAGAAGGCCGGTAACGTACATGTTCTGGTTCCCCACCGGCATGAGGAGAAAGATCATGGCGATAAGGCAACCGGCGCCTGTGGCAAACACGACAAGAGCCAGCACGCGTACCGCCTGTCGCCACGTTCCCCTTTTCTTGAAAGGCCCGGGGGGCTCGCCAAGCAACCCCAGCGCCACCAGCGCGAACCCCAGCAGCAGGCGGTAGGAACTCGAGTACATGAGATGGCCGATGTAGTATCCCAGCCGCTTCAGCCCGTCCATTATTGAAACCACCGAAGCGGTAACGTGAAAACCGGAGATGGACAGGATCATTCCCAGGAATGCGTTAACCAGGGCCGCGCAGCCCAGGATGAGTAACACCGCAAGCACGGCTGAGCGTGCCACCCGCACCGTTTCATCCCCAGGACCGGCCTCATCCGCCTGGAACGCCGGTCCGGGGGTAGCTTCACCGGCCCCGATGGCATCGGGAACCGCCGCCTGGTGACCGGTGTCCCCGGCGCTTGCCGGCGAACCGCTGACAAGCCCCACACCACAGGTGTGGCATGTGTCACATCCGCACCTCTGCTCGCGGCCACACTGTGGGCAGTACGCCATGCTGTCATCCGCCTGGTCGGGTCACTCCACGGTCACCGTCTTTGCCAGGTTGCGGGGCTGGTCCACGTTGCAACCCCTGAGCTTGGCCACCTGGTAAGCGAGAAGCTGTAACGGTATCACCGTGAGGACCGGGTATAGCATCTCCGTCGTTTCCGGCACCCATAGCACGTCGTCACATATCTCCTCTATCTCGGGATCTCCCCTGGTGGCAACCGCTACCACTGGCGCCCCGCGCGCCTTTGTCTCCTGGATGTTGCTTATCATCTTGTCATAAACTGAGTTCCTCGGCGTTATCGCAACCACCGGTACATCCTTGTCGAGAAGCGCGATGGGCCCGTGCTTCATCTCGCCGGCGGGATACCCCTCGGCGTGCAGATACGATATCTCCTTGAGCTTGAGCGCGCCCTCCATGGCGATCGGGTAACCCACGCTCCTGCCCATGAAAAGGAAATCGTGGCAATGCTGGTACTTCTCGGCACAGGCGATGACCGCGTCCCTCTCCGCCAGTACCTCTTCCATCTTCCGGGGCAATGCCTGCAGTTCACTCACTATCATCCGGTACTTCTCATCGGTAACCTCTCCCCGCAACCGCCCCAGGTACATCGCCAGCACGTACATGGCAGCCATCTGCGTGGTGAACGTCTTTGTCGCGGCGACCCCGACCTCCGGCCCCGCGTGAGTGTATATGACCCCGTCGGCCTCCCGGGTCATCTGGCTCCCCACCACGTTCACCACCGCGATGACGCGCGCGCCCCGCCTCCTGGCCTCCCTTACCCCCGCCAGCGTGTCCATCGTCTCTCCCGACTGGCTTACCGCCACCACCAGGTCATCCTCGGTAACCACGAGGTTTCTGTAGCGGAACTCCGAGGCGATCTCTATCTCCACCGGAAGCGACGCCCATCGCTCGAACAGGTACTTAGCCAGCAAGCCCGCGTGGAACGACGTGCCGCAGGCCACCACCACGATTCTTCTCAATGCCCGCGCGCCCTCCGGATCCAGGCAAAGCTCCTCCACCTCGATCTCCCCGGACGAGTCAAACTTGTCGGCCAGAGTATCCTCCACCGCCCTGGGCTGCTCGTAGATTTCCTTCAGCATGAAATCCTCGTAGCCGCCTTTCTCGGCGGCGTCTATGTCCCAATCCACCTCCACCGGCCGAGGTGACACCGGACCATCGGGCCCGGTAATCGTGTAGCCGTCCCGGTTGATCGCCAGTAGCTCATTATCCTCGAGGAACACAAAACGCTTCGTCATGTCAAGGTACGCCGGTATCGCGGAGGCAAGGAAATGCTCCCCATCGCCTGTTCCCAGTACCAGGGGGCTGTCACGCCGGGCGGCGACTATGACATCGGGCTCATCTCTGTGCACCGCCACGATTGCGTAAGCACCCTCCAGCTGGTCCAGGCTCCGGCGAAGGGCTTCGGCCAGGTCGCCGCGGTACTGCTCCTCGATAAGATGCGCGATGGTCTCCGAGTCGGTCTGTGACCTGAACCGGTGGCCGCCGCTCTGAAGGCGGTGCTTGAGCTCTACAAAATTCTCGATGATGCCGTTATGGACCACCGCTATCTTGCCGTCGCAGTCAAGGTGTGGATGCGCGTTCTCCACGGTAGGGGCGCCGTGCGTCGCCCAGCGGGTGTGCCCGATGCCGATGGTACCCGGCAGCTCGGCGCTCTCCAGCGCATCTTCCATGACGTCCAGGTTGCCGACTACCCGCACGCAACCCATCTCTTCGGTCGGCGAAACGACGCAGATGCCCGCCGAGTCGTACCCGCGGTACTCCAGCCGACGAAGGCCGCTGAAGAGGACCTCCTTCGCCTGCCTGTTTCCAAGATACCCGGTTATTCCGCACATTCCTGTCCTCAGCCGCCTTTAGTGCTCGAGCTCCCGCGATATCGCGTCCGCGATGTCCCGTGCGATCTCTTCCGCCTTTGCCTTGCTGGTCGCTTCGACCATGACCCTCTCCACCGGTTCTGTCCCCGATGGACGGACCAGTATCCTGCCCGACCGGCCCAGTGCCTCCTGGCAGGCGCTTACCTTGTCCCATGCCGCCATCCCCGGCTCGAGCCTCCTGCCGGACTTCGACCTTACGTTCAAGAGCACCTGGGGATACTTTTTCATAATGCCCGCGAGCTCGGAGAATGTCTTCCGCCGGTCCCTCACCATGCCGGCCATGAGCAGGGCGGTAAGCGTTCCGTCCCCTGTGGAGGCGTGCTCACTGAATATGATATGGCCGGACTGTTCCCCGCCTATGAGAGCCCCGTTGGAGATCATTTCCTCGGAAACGTACCTGTCCCCCACCTTCGTCTGAATGGACCGGATATCCATCTCTCCGAGCGCCTCATAGAACCCCAGGTTGCTCATCACCGTAGATACCACCAGTGGCGGATGCAGGAGATCGCGCTCCTTGAGGTAATCCGCCACTATCACCATCATGAAGTCCCCGTCACGGACCTCCCCGGTCTCGTCCACACAAATGCAACGGTCCGCGTCACCATCAAGGGCGAACCCGATATCCGCCTTCCAATCGATCGCCAGTTGCGCCAGGTGGTCGGTCTCGTTGGACCCACAATCCCGATTGATATTCACCCCGTCAGGATGCGTACCGATCGCCTCCACCTCCGCCCCCAGTTTCTCGAACGCGATGGGACACACGCGATAGGCGGAGCCGTTGGCGCAGTCCAGGGCAACCCTGAATCCGGTGAGGTCGAAGCGGGCACAGGAGAGCAGGTGTTCGATGTAGAGTCGCTCAGCGTCCTCGAGAACGGTGACGTTCCCGACCTCTCTTGCCCCCCCCGGTGAGTCCAGGCTCTCGAACTCACTCTCTATCGCTTTCTCAGTTTCATCCGGCAGTTTGAGGCCCTCGGGCCCGAAGAACTTTATGCCGTTGTCCTGGTAGGTGTTATGAGACGCCGATATCACTACCCCCGCGGTAGCACCTAGGTCCTCGGTCAGGAAAGCGATGCCAGGCGTGGGCAGGACTCCCGCCAGCGACACCTGCGCGCCCTCCGACAGCAGGCCCGCCACCAGCGCGTCTTCAAGCATCGGGCCTGAAACCCGGGTGTCGCGGCCGACCACGATCCGGCATTCGTCGTCGTCGAGTGCCTTGACCGCGGCCCGACCCAGCCGGAGCGCCAGTTCGGGCGTAAGGTCCCGGTTCGCCTCGCCCCTTATGCCATCCGTCCCGAAATACTTCTTCAACCAACCTCCAGAAGCCGGAAACGACAGTAATCAGAATATATCATAATCCTGATAACGTGGGATTCGGCTACAGCGCCCGGGCCTGGTGCCCCGTCTCACAAATACAATGGCATTCGAACGCCGCTCCCGTCCGCTCCTGCTGCGTTCCGCTCCCTGCGACGTACTCAGTGAGTACGCCTCAGTCGCGCGCCTTGCCGGCGCGGCGCACCAACGCTCTCGGTGCGTCACCGTATCTATGAGACGGGACACTGGACGCTCAGGCGAGCAATGGTCAGCGCTTGGAGAACTGTGGCTTCTTACGGGCGCCCTTGAGGCCGTACTTCTTCCTCTCCTTGATGCGCGCATCCCTGGTAAGGTACCCGCCTTTCTTGAGGTCGGCCCGCAATGACTCGTCCGACTCCACCAGCGCCCTGGCTATACCCAGTTTGAGGGCTCCGGCCTGGCCGGACATCCCCCCGCCCTCCACCTTGACCACTACGTCAAAGCTATCCTTGAGGTCGAGTTGCACCAGTGCGGACAGCACCTCTATCCTGTAGCGCTGGTTTGGGAAGTACGTGTCCAGCGACACCCCGTTGACGGCAAACTCCCCGGATCCGGGATAGATTCGAACCCTGGCTACCGCCTCCTTGCGGCGGCCCGTCCCCCTGTAGAAATCCTCAGCCAAAGTTGCTCCTTAACCGTTTATCTCGAGCGGTTCGGGCTTCTGGGCCTCGTTCCCGTGTTCCGGCCCGGCATAGACATGCAACTTCCCCAGCATCGCCCGGCCCAGCCGGTTGTGCGGTAACATGCCCCTGACGGCCCTGGTTATTACCTGCTCAGGGCGCTTCTTCATCAGGTCTTCGTACGGCGTTTCCTTGAGGCCGCCGGGGTAACCGCTGTGGTGGCGGTACTCCTTCTTGTCCTCCTTGCCACCGGTCACCACGACCTTCCCGGCGTTAACCACAATCACATGGTCACCGGTATCCATATGCTGCGTGTATATCGGCTTGTGCTTACCGCGAAGAACCTGGGCGACGGTGCTCGCCAGCCTTCCCAGGACCTGCCCTTCGGCATCCACCACGTACCACCGGCGCTCTATGTCCGCCGGCTTTGCAGTATAGGTGTTTTTTGTCAGCTTCAGATGTCCCATGTTCAATCCCTGCTAAAAAATGACGCCCACACAGGCGCCAACGCACGTTGATAATAGGTTATGCCACCCCGGGTGTCAAGGCAACGGGGCGGGGGTTTGAACAGTGCCCAATTCTGTTGGCTTCTGATGTATTTCGTTGATGTTTATACCTCTTGTCAAGATTTGCTTGGTCTGCTATAATGATTTCGGCACCTTGAAAAGACCTGTATGAGGTTGTTGCATAAAGATGCTTGCAACGTAAAACAGGCAAGTATCCGTTCAAGTTTACAGCACC
>JAHIMR010000011.1 GCA_018896525.1 Actinomycetota bacterium | reverse complement strand
AGCCCTCGCCTACACGGAAAGGGCTACTCTTGCCAAGCAGTTCCGGCAAGGTCTTGGCGGGCTACGAACTCTGCAAAGGTCTCTCTCGGGGTGGAACGGAAGCGTCATCGTTACGCCTTTGTTGATTCAACCCCCCTTGAGAACTTGAGTGGAGGACGTGGGTGAGTTGATGTCACGGATGTCAACGTTCTTGGAACGGTTCACGGCCGAAAGCGGAGTTCCTGGTCCAGGTACGGAGCAGGAGTTATATCGTCCGCTGTGACACCACCGGGTTACTCCAGCAGTTCGTCACGAAGGCGGTCGCGCATCTCGTCAGATATCCCAAGACCTTCGCGGATGTAGCTCTCTACTGAGCCGTAGTTGTCTGTCATCGCCTGGTGTGTGGCGTCGAACTCTGCCGGCGTGAGCCAGAACAGGGTATCGAAACAGGAAGTGTCCACATCGCCAGCCGGGATTCCCTTCTGCTCCGCCATTGCTTCCCGAATCTGCGCGAGTTGCTCTTCGTTTTCCTCTCTTCGGTAGACGTTGGACAGCAGGTGGTCATCCACCACTGTCGGCCAGGGGACACCCAGTACCGAAAGGATAATTGCCGTACCCATACCGGCCCGGTCTTTTCCATGGGTGCAATGCAAGACTAACGGCCGCTTGTCGGGGTCGGCCACCTCCCGCATGAGCTTCGCATACTCCCCGGTAAAATCACGTATAAGTGCCCTGTTGACCTGGGCCAGATAGTCGGGAGGAATACCGGAGAGGTTCCCCGGTGTGAACAGTTGCTCTAAGACGGCCGCCAGATCGCCGGGATCGATAGGGATGGCAACGCCCCGCGCTCCTTCCGGCAGGCGGTCTTCTCCCCGGTGTTCCACTTCAAGCTCCGAGCGGAAATCAACTGCCGTCCGTATACCGATTCTCTCCAGTTTGGCGATGTCCATATCCGTCAGCCTGCCAAGCTCACCGGATCGGTAGACCAGGCCCCACCTCACCGTGCGGCCATCGATGGTCCCATACCCCCCCAGGTCGCGGAAGTTCGGGGCTCCTCCGAGCTGAACATGCCGCCTGGGGTCATGGAGAGCGTCGTCCTGTTCGCGATGCTGCTCAGCGGTCATCCTGTCTCCTTGTTCCGTGGTTGCAAAATAATAACATCGACTCCCATGTAGCTGTCTACCCGTCTTATAAACTGTAGCGGGTGGATAACCAGCGGTTGGGGCTGGCGGTGGGCGTTTCGAATCGAGGTAATGCCCGCCGTATTGGTAATCGGCTTCGCGTTCCTGATCAAGAAGCAACCGGGAGAAGAGAAGCCCCGGGTTAAGCTCGAGGAGTTTGGGACGGGTATATATCCGACCATATTTCCCCGCTGTACAGATTCCTTCGCTTTCCTCGTATAAGGAACAGGCATAGTTAAACGATCTCCCGGAGTGGTACCGGTTCGGGTCAAGCCCACGGAGGTGGTTGACGATTCATAAAGTAGGAACGCTTATGGACGCGGGAGGGATAGGTTGAGGAAGCGAATGCGCCTGCTTGCGGTAATAGTGGCGGTCGCCCTGGCAGCGATTGCCTTTGGGCCGGGCGCCGGAACCGTCGATGCCGCCGGCAACACCCGCTACGTTTCCCCCGGGGGTGATAATTCTAACCCGGGAACACTGGAGTTCCCCTGGGCGGACCCCGGGTACGCCTCCCTGCAGATAGAATCGGGGGACACCCTGGTCATTCTGGGTGGCACCTACTACCTCAACCAGTACGATGCGGACATAATCAGCCCGCCATCGGGCGTGCCCGGCGCCTGGACCACTGTAAGGGGGGAGGAGGGCAACCGGCCGGTGCTGGCCGGAGGCGGCAACCTGATATTCGCCATTGACCTATCCGGCAGGAGTTACGTCAGCGTCGAGAACCTGGAGATAACCAGCGATGGCGGGGCGCCTTTCAGGGAGGCGGTCAACGCGACCGGCGGCCCGCTGAACCAGTGCCTGCTCAAGGACCTCTACATACACCACGTCGACGAGTTCGGGGTGGACATAGCCGACACCCGGTACCTGGAGATAGCCGATTGCGTTATCGAGTACTGCGGGTTCGGCTCCGTGGGAGGTCCCGACGGGGTCCAGGGTGGCTGGCGGGACGTTGTCATCCGTGGCTGCGAACTGTCTTACAACGGCCATTACTACCAGGGCGGGCCGGGGCCGAGCCCGTATGCTCGCCCCGACGGGTTCGGGATAGAGGAATCATCGGGGCCGATTGAGATCACCTCCACGACGGCGAAGCACAACCGGGGCGACGGCCTGGACTCCAAGGCCTCCAACACGAACATACACGAATGTGTTGTCGCCAATAACTCCTGTGACGGGGTCAAGTTGTGGGGAGGCGGCAGCAGGCTGGAGAACACCCTCATATACGGAACGGGTGACGGGGTCGGGGGCGCGTCCCCCTGGGCCGGCCTGGTGATAAGTGATGGGGACAACCCGGGAGCCCGGTTCGAGGTGGTGAACGTAACCATTCACGATAACCCGGAAAGGGAAGCGCACCCGATGTACGTACAGTACGACCACGACGTCCCGATACAGGTGTTGATGCGCAACTGCATCGTCGCAAACGGGTACGGGCTCGTCTTCTTCGGGGACTCGGTAACGCTCACGGCGGACCACAACATCTTCTATCGCCCAGGCGGGCAGCCGCAGGTCTACGCGAACGGCAGGGAGTACGGCGTGGTCGACATCGATAGCGGCGTCCTGGGCGAAGGCAACGTTTGCGCCGACCCCCTGTTCGAGTCACCCGCGTGGGGGTTAGAAGGCGATTACCATCTCGGTGAGGGCAGCCCGGCAATCGACTCCGGGACCGGGGAAGGCGCCCCGGGAGCCGACCTTGACGGCGGCGCCAGGCCGGCCGGCGACAGTTACGACATGGGAGCGTATGAATCGAGAGACTACGCCCCTCCCGCAGACCCGGTGAAGCTGGTATTCATCCATCATTCCTGTGGTTCAAACTGGCTGGCGGATGCTGATGGCGGCCTTGGTATAGAGCTTCGGGATAACAACTACTTCGTGAGCGACACCTACTATGGTTGGGGCCCTGGGAGCATAGGCGATAACACCGATATTGGACACTGGTATAACTGGTTCAGGGGACCGAGCAGCGGCACCTACATGTCCAGCCTCTACTCTGAGAGCAATCAGCACAGCGCCTATTCCAGGTTGGCCCCCGATCCCGGGGGAGAGAACGAGATAGTGATGTTCAAGTCCTGCTACCCCAACTCAGACTTGAAGGGTGACCCCGGTGACCCAATTCCCTCAATCGCGGATAACCCCCTGAAGGGGCAGGATTGCTCGTCCGCCCATCACACGGTTGCAAATGCCAAGGGTATCTACACAGACCTCCTCGAGTACTTCAGCACCAGGCAGGACAAGCTCTTCGTGGTGGTTACCGCCCCGCCTAGATCGAGTGGTACCTATGCCTCCAATGCCCGCCACTTCAACAACTGGCTGGTCAACAACTGGCTTGACAGCTATCCATACGACAACGTTTACGTGCTCGACTTCTACAACGTGTTAACCTCCAACGGTGGGAATCCAAACCTGAACGACCTCGACCAGGAGACGGGAAACCATCACAGGTGGTGGGAAGGCGCCGTCCAGCACAAGACCGATTATGGGTCCGATACCCTCGCGTATGCCACCGGAGATGACCATCCGAGCAGCGCAGGCAACCTAAAAGCCACCGGTGAACTGGTTGACCTCATAAACGTTGCCTACAACGATTTCAACAACGACGCCCCCACCGTAACCTTCATCACCCCATCCAGCGGAACCAATGACGGTACTATGAACATAACCGACCTCGCCGGGACCGGCTTCAATAGCGTGGTGGAGGTATCCCTAAAGAAGAGCGACCAGGATGACATTGGCGCCACGGGCGTAGTAACCGAATCCCCCACCAGGATCACCTGCACCTTCGACCTTGCCGGCGCCGAGGTGGGCCCCTGGGACGTCTACCTGGAGAACGGTGACGGGCAGAGCGACACCCTCACCGGGGGCTTCACCGTGGAGGAGCCGCCCCTCCCACCACCCACCGTAACCTCCATCACACCATCCAGCGGAACCAATGACGGTACTGTGGACATAACCGACCTCGCCGGGACCGGCTTCGGAAGTGGAGCCACGGTGAAGCTGGAGAGGACGGGAGAGGCCGATATCAACGGGACCGGCGTGAACGTGGCATCATCCACAAAGATAACCTGCTCCTTCGACCTCAATGGTGCCCAGGCGGGCTCCTATACCGTGAAGGTAACTAACGATGATGGCAAGAGCGGAGAGCTGGCAGGTGCGTTCACGGTCGAAGAAGGCGCGCCTCCGGAACCCGTGCCTCCGGAGCCTGTCACAACCTCCACCTGGTACCTGGCCGAGGGCACCACCGACTGGGGGTTCTCCACCTACGTGACGATTCAGAACCCCAACGCGAGCGCGGTAAGCGCCACCGTCACCTACATGACAGACGCGGGCGCTATGCCCGGTGGGGACATAGACCTCCCCGCAATGAGCCAGGCCACGGTAAACCCGAGAGGCATCCTGGGAGACAAGGACTTCTCTACTTATGTTGAATGCAAGGAGGGTAAGAGTATAGCGGTGGACAGGACCATGACCTGGACCGGAGAGGGTGCCCCCTCCCCGGACGGCCACTGCTCGGTGGGCGTCACCTCTCCGGCAAAGACCTGGTACCTTCCCGAAGGGTCATCGGACTGGGGGTTCGAGTGCTGGCTCCTCATACAGAACCCCAACGGAACAGAGGCTACAGCTCAAGTCACCTACATGGTAGAGGGGGAGGGGCCGCAAACCTTCGAGAAGAAGATACCGGCCAACTCCAGGAAGACCTACAACATGGCAAACGACATAGGTGAGAAAGACGCCTCCATCAAGGTCCAGGCGGACACCCCTGTAATCCCCGAGAGGGCCATGTACAGGAACAACCGCAGGTCGGGCCACGACAGTATAGGCACCACCACACCGGCTCTCTCCTACTACCTGGCGGAAGGTACCACCGACTGGGGGTTCACCACCTACGTGCTGGTGCAGAACCCCAACGATGAGCCCGCGGACGTCACCGTTACCTACATGACACCGTCAGGGCCACAGCAGCAACCCGCATTCCAGATGGATCCCAACTCCCGCAAGACCATATGCGTTAACGACGTGCTTCCGGGGACAGACCTCTCCACCCATGTCAACGGCTCGGTTCCCATCATAGCCGAGCGTGCCATGTACTGGGGAGATACGGAGGGGGGAGAGGCCTCCCACGACTCCATAGGGCTCTCCGCCCCCCACACCACCTTCTACCTGCCTGATGGGGAGACCGGGGAAGGCAGGGAGACCTGGACACTCGTCATGAACCCCAACGCGGGTGACGTCACGGTGGAGATCTCCTACCTCACCCCCAACGGCACCGGTAACGCAACCTTCACCGATACGGTGGGGAGCAACTCCCGCAAGACGTACTTCATGGCCGACTCCGGCATACAGGGAAGGGCAGCCATCATGGTCACCTGCACGACCGCGGGCAAGAAGATAATGGTGGAGAGGGCCATGTACTGGAACAGTCGCGGCGCGGGGACGGATACCATAGGGGGGTACAGCGACTGACCCCTACTTGTAGCGCCGGCACCTTGCCGGCTTTTCCCGTAGCGCCGGCACCTTGCCGGCTTTCCCCGTAGCGCCGGCACCTTGCCGGCATCCCCCGTTCCCCGTAGCGCCGGCACCTTGCCGGCAACTGTTCCCCGGATGTGGCCGGTGCGCCCGCCAGTGCCCACACGATGCCATCTCCATGGTAAGGCACCGGTAGTTTTTTCCGGCAAGCCAACGGGATGTTGCGGGAGTTGTAGTGCGGGCGAGTTGGAAACGTGTAGGGCCTACTTCAGAAAAACGGATGTGGAGAGGGCGTAAGACCTGTTGGTCTCAGCAGGCAGACCTCGATGAAGCGTCAACTGAAACAGGTTGGATGAGATGTTTGACTATGTTTCAGGGAACGGGTCTTGTTCCCGGGGCCGGGATCGCCTGCAGGTCAAACACGGCGGTCGAGGTCAACGCTCATATAGGCGATTTCAACCCCTTTGACCCGAATGGGTAGTAGTAGTTCCTGAACAGGATCGAGTCCCGGCCGATCTCAACCAGGGCGTCGGCGTAGTGGACCTTATCGCTCATCTACTCTCCCTTCGCCAGCCGAAAGCGGTTTCCTGGTTGCTCAATCTTACCGTTTCAGAGTTGGTTTCGGAAGCGTTGTCGTTATATAAGGGCTTGCGCGCGGGGCGCTTTAAGGGATACCGTTCCTGTTGGAAGTGACGGTTCCGGCGTGACGGGAAACCTCGGGGCGCGGGATTCAACCAGTAGGAGTGGTTTTCATGAGGGTAGCGTTGCTGACAGGTGGAGGGGACTCCTCGGCCATCAACGCCGCGATACGCGCGGTGGTCCGCAAGGGCATTGTCGAGGGCTTAGAGATAATCGGGATGAGAAACGGATGGCAGGGCTTGATTGAGGACAACGTGGAGCCCCTGTACATGGGTTCGGTATCGGGGATAATCCAACGCGGGGGAACGATCCTGGGAACGTCCAGGAACAACCCGTTCAAGGTGGAGCGCGGGGTCGAGAGAATTATCGTCAACCTGAGGAAGTACGGCATCGAGGCGATAGTCGTCATCGGGGGCGACGACACCAACACCGTCGCGATGCGACTGGCGGAGCATGGGGTGAACTGCGTGGGAATCCCCCAGACTATCGATAACGATCTTCAGGGAACGGATTACTCGATCGGGTTTGACACCGCGGTGGCGGTTGCCTGCGACGCCCTGGATAAACTGCACACCACCGCCTCGGCGCATCACCGGATAATGATCCTGGAGGTCATGGGCCGTGATGCCGGATGGATCGCCCTCATCGGAGGGATTGCCGGGGGCGCGGATACGATACTGATACCCGAGGTGCCGTTTACCCTGGAAGAGGTTCGGGAGCGCATCGACAAGAGGCGCCTGGTGAACAAGAACTTCAGCATAATAGTAGTGTCCGAGGGGGCCAAGCCCGAGGGGCAGGAGGCGCAGTTCACCCGGGACCAGAAGAAGGACCCGTTCGGTCACGTGCGCCTGGGTGGGGTGGGGATCTGGCTGGCGGAACAGATCGAGGAGAAAACCGGGTACGAAACCCGGGTCACACACCTGGGACATCTGCAGCGGGGAGGTTCTCCCACCGTCTTTGACCGGGTACTGGCTACCCGGCTGGGCGCATTCGCGGTGGACATGGTCCTGGAAGGCAAGTTCAACCATATGGCCTGCATGCGGGACAATCGGGTGGTCGCGGTTCCTTATGCCGAGGTCCTGGACGGTACCAAGACCGTGGACCTGGAACTGTACGAAATGGCCAAGCTCTTTTTCTGAGTGCCTCGTTCCATGAATACGGTTAAGCACCGAGAGCGTCGAAGCGCCGCTCCGGCAAGGCGCGCGACCGAGTCGTACTCTTGGAGTACGTCGAGGGAGCGGAACGCAGCCGGTGTGGATGCAGCGGCGTTCGAATGCCAGCGTATTCATGGAGCGGGGTAAAATGTGCCTGCCCCGTGGATGGTAACCGGTTCCCCGTCCAGGCGCGCCGGCTGTCTGCAAGCGAGGCTATGGTAGAATATCAACGGATTGATAAGGTCAAGCGAGAGTGGCGGAATTGGTAGACGCGCGGGGTTTAGGACCCCGTGGTGTAATAGCCGTGGGGGTTCAAGTCCCCCCTCTCGCACCAGCCGGGATGCAGGTGATAAGGCCTGGCCTGGTGCGATTGTCCGGACGGTGGAATGCTGTCTGAAGTGTTTAATGACCAGCATAAACGGTTAGGAGGAGAGTCATCTGAAAACGGAGGTCACAAAGGGGGAAGGTAACAGGGTAACGCTCAAGGTCGAGGCGGGACCGGAGGACATGAAGGGCATCATCGACGAGACATACCGGGAGATCAGCCTGGAGGTAAGCGTCCCCGGTTTCCGCAAGGGAAAGGTCCCCCGCAAGGTTATCGACAGTCATCTGAGTGAGGAGTATGTACGCAGCAAGGCAATAAGTAACGGGCTGCCCACGCTTTACATGATGGGGGTTCAAGACTCAGGGATAATGCCGGTCTGCGACCCGGAGATCAACCTGCTCGATGCCGACGAAGAGGGGATGGTCGTGTTCGAGGCAGAGGTTGACGTGAAGCCGGAAGTGGTAGTCGAAGGTTGCCGGGGGATCGTTGTGGCTCGGCCGGACACCGAGGTGACAGGCGACGAACTTCAGCAGTCGCTTAACGAGGCCTGCGACCGGTTCGCGACCCTGGAGGTCGTGGAAGGTCGGCCGGTCGTGGAAGGTGATTTCGTACTGTTCGACTACAAGATGTTAGCCGAAGGGGTTTCACCGGAGGACTCTTCCGGTCATGACCACATGACCGAGGTGGGCTCGGAGGGTTTTGCCGAGGGGTTCGACGAGCAGTTGGTGGGCGGGCGCAAGGGGGACATACTGGATATCCACGTGACGTTTCCCCCCGACCACGAGGAGAAGGAACTCGCCGGGAAACCGGCCACTTTCCGCACCATGATCAAGGAGATCAAGAGGAAGGTGTCGCCCGAACTCACTGATGACCTGGTGCGCCAGATGAGCAACCTGGAGACAGTTGAGGAGCTCAAGAATGACTTCAAGGAACGGATCGCCCGGGCGAAGGAGTCGGCAGGCGAACGCCAGGTCAGGGAGGAAGTGGTGAGAAACCTGGTGGAGAGAACGGACGTCGAACTATCGGATTCCATGGTCGACGACCAGGTGCGACGGGAGATCGAGGAGTTCGCGCAGGAACTGGAGGGGCGCGGGGCGACCCTGGACGAGTATCTGAAGGCCATGAAGGGAACCAGGGAGCAGTTAGAGAAAAGTATCAGGGAGAGCGTAACAGGCGGGTTGAAGGCTGAGCTGGTAATGGATGCCGTGGCCTCCACCGAGGGAATAGAGGTTTCCGACGAGGATATCGAGGAGCACATAAGGAAAACCGCCGGTGTAAGTGGCGGGGACCCCGATAAGGCCGTTGAGGAAGCCCGGAAGCAGGGCAGGATGTCCGCGGTCAGGGCAGGCATGCGGCTCTCCAGGGCGGTCGACTTTCTTATTGAGCACTCGGTGTTCGAGGGCGAGGAGGCCGGAGAGGCGGACGTTGACACCGGGGGCGAGACTCCTGTTGATGAGCCCGATGATGAGGAAGCGGTTGGAAAGGAAGTCCCCGGTGAGGAAGGAGCCGGTGACAAGACGGCAGAGAAGGAGGAACCTGAGGAGTAATGATGGCTCAACTTGTACCTATGGTCGTAGAGCAGACGCCGCGCGGAGAGAGACAGTTCGACATCTACTCGCGGCTGCTGAAGGAGCGAATAGTCTTTCTGGGCATGGAGATAGACGATCACCTGGCGAACCTTGTAATGGCGCAACTACTGCACCTCGAGAGCGAGAACCCCGATAAGGACATCAACATCTACATAAACTCCCCCGGGGGGGTGGTGACCAGCACGTTTGCCATCTACGACACCATGCAGTACGTGCGCTGCGACATCTCGACGTTGTGCATAGGGCAGGCGGCGAGCGGGGCGGCGGTGCTGCTGGCGGCTGGCGCTCCGGGGAAGCGCTACGCGACCCCGAACTCCAGGATCCTTATCCACCAGCCGGTGGGGGGTGCCTCCGGGCAGGCGATAGATATTGACATACACGCCAAGGAGATAATCCGGAACCGCGAACTGCTGGACGAGATACTGGCCCGCCATACGGGGCAGACGGTGGAGAAGATACACGATGACTCGGACAGGGATTACATAATGGTACCGGACCAGGCCAGGGAATACGGCCTGATAGACGAGGTGATAGCGGAGAGAAAGGTAAGCGAGTAGCCGGTCCGGTTACAGTAGTCACGGAGGTAGGAGTTGGCTAAGTTCAGCGAGGGCAGCGACCTTCTGAAATGTTCGTTCTGCGGGAAGACACAGAGGCACGTCAAGAAGTTGATTGCCGGGCCCGGGGTATACATCTGCGATGAGTGCATCGAGCTTTGCAACGAGATAATCGCGGAGGAGATAACCGAGAGCCCGGAGAAACAGCTTGGTGGCCTTCCCAAGCCGAAGGAGATCTACGAGTTCCTCAACGAATATGTGGTAGGACAGGACGGCGCCAAGAAGGTCCTCTCGGTCGCGGTATACAACCACTACAAGCGGATACAGGTCGGGGCGGAGTCCAACGACGACGTAGAACTTCAGAAAAGCAACATTCTGCTGGTCGGACCCACCGGTTGCGGCAAGACGCTTCTGGCCCAGACGCTTGCCCGTTTTCTGAACGTACCGTTTACGATCGCCGACGCCACCAGCCTGACCGAGGCGGGGTACGTGGGCGAGGATGTCGAGAACATTCTCCTGAAGTTGATACAGGCGGCCGACCTGGATGTTAAGAAAGCGGAGACCGGCATTATCTACCTCGACGAGATAGACAAGATAGCCCGCAAGAGCGAGAGCCCCAGCATCACCCGCGACGTCTCGGGGGAGGGTGTACAGCAGGCCCTGCTGAAGATCCTGGAGGGCACGGTAGCCAGCGTGCCCCCACAGGGAGGGCGAAAGCACCCCCACCAGGAGTTCCTGCAGATAGATACAACAAACGTCCTGTTCATATGCGGAGGAGCATTCTCCGGCGTCGAGGACATAATCGATGACCGCATCGGGAAGAAGGGTGTGGGGTTCGGGGCCGACGTGAAGTGCAAGGACGAGGAGGACCTTGGGAGCATCCTCGCCGATATAATGCCGGAGGACCTCCTCAAGTACGGCCTTATCCCGGAGTTCGTAGGGCGTGTTCCGGTCATAACGACCCTGCACTCTCTCACCGTGGAACATCTCAAGGAGATCCTGGTGAAGCCGAAGAACGCATTGGTAAAGCAGTACCGGAAGTTCTTCGAGTTCGACGGGGTCGAGCTCATCTTCACCGATGGCGCACTGGAGGAGATGTCTGACAAGGCGCTCGGCCGATCGACCGGTGCGCGGGGCCTGCGGGCAATCATGGAGGATTCTCTTCTGGAGACGATGTTTGAGCTTCCGTCACGGTCCGATATCGTCAAGTGCGTGGTTACCCGCGAGGTCGTTTCGGAGGATTTCAAGCCGACGCTTCTGACCTCTCGCTCCAAGACGTCAAAGGTTGAGAAAGTCACCGGTGAGGAAGAGGAAACGGCCTAGATAGCTATTTGTACTTAACTTCTGCCGGTAAGTCTGGCGGCAATGCCAGCGAACCTTACCAGCGGGGAGTTCCTGGTTTCCCGGAGGTAACCGGTGATGAAAGCCCAACGCCCGGTTAACTCCTCGAACGTTTTCTCGATATTGCCCACACGATCGCTGAAAGACTGCGTTTTCTGTTGGGCGCGGTCCGCTTGTCCGGTCAGGTCTTCGATGTACGGCTTGAGTTCGTCGTACACCCGCTTGCCGGTTCTTCCGGTCTTCATGCCGGTGGTGCCGATGGCGCAAAAAACCAGGAACAACAGGGCAAACGGAACGCTGAATAGACAGATTATTGCGATTACCATGACTGAACCTCCGATAGTAACGTTAAACCGGCCACGATTCTATCACAAACTACGAGCGGGGTCCCTTGCGTCGAGCAACTGTCAAGGAAAGAACCTGCATCGCGGGTAGCGTGGATTGAGGCAATGGTCAGGCAACGCAATGGTCTGACCCGGTCGTGGTTGTCATAAGGAACGGCAATCATTAGAATCTGATGAGTGTTTTCCAACGAGGTGGTGAGACGTTTGCATGATGAATCCCAGGGCACCCCGATGCCGAAGATATACGAACCGCGGGCGGTCGAGGCCCGCTGGTACAGGTACTGGGAGGAGCGTGGGTACTTTCACGCCCGTGCCGATACCGGAAAGCGGCCGTTCTCACAGGTCATTCCGCCGCCGAACGTCACCGGCGTCCTCCACATGGGGCACGCGCTCAACAACACCCTGCAGGACATAATAGCCCGCCGCCGCAGGATGCAGGGCTACGAGGTACTGTGGATGCCGGGGACCGATCATGCCGGGATAGCCACCCAGAACGTGGTGGAGCGGGCCATAGCGGTGGAAGGGACCGACCGACACCAGCTTGGCAGGCAGGCGTTCGTGGAAAGGGTCTGGGGGTGGAAGGAGGAGTACGGCGGCACGATAATCAGCCAGCTGAAACGGCTTGGGTGCTCCTGTGACTGGGAGCGGGAGCGATTCACCATGGACGATGGATGCTCGCTTGCCGTACGCACGGTCTTCAAGGAACTGTACGACCAGGGTCTTATCTACAGGGGGAAGTACATCGTCAACTGGTGCCCCCGGTGCCACACCGCGCTCTCCGACATCGAGGTGGAGCACAAGGAGAAGAGTGGGCACCTGTGGTATGCAAGGTACCCGCTCCAGGACGGTTCCGGGCACGTGGTGGTGGCCACCACCAGGCCGGAAACGATGCTGGGGGATACCGCGGTGGCGGTTCACCCGGATGACGAGCGGTACGCCGGGCTGGTCGGGAAAACCGTCATCCTGCCCCTGGTAGAGCGGCGGATACCGGTGATAACCGACGAGTTCGTTGACCCCGGGTTCGGCACCGGCGCGGTGAAGGTCACTCCGGCGCACGACCCCAACGACTTCGAGATAGGCGAGCGACACGGCCTGGAGCGGGTGAATGTACTGAACCCCGACTCGAGCATCAACGAGAACGGGGGACGTTACCGCGGGATGGACCGGTACGTGGCCCGGGAAGCCGTCCTGGCCGACCTCGAGGAGCGGGGACTGCTGGAGAGAACCGAGGACCACCTGCACGCCGTTGGTCACTGTTACCGCTGCCATACTGAGATCGAGCCGTACCTTTCCACCCAGTGGTTCGTGCGGATGGAGCCCCTGGCGCTGGAGGGAATCAAGGCGGTCCGCGATGGCAGGATAGAGTTCACCCCCCGGCGCTGGGAAAAGATCTACTTCGACTGGATGGAGAATATCCGCGACTGGTGCATCTCCCGCCAGCTCTGGTGGGGACACAGGATACCGGTATGGTACTGCCGGGAGTGTGACAACATTATCGTGGAGGTCCAGGAGCCGGAGCGCTGCGGTTGCGGTTCCGACGACCTGGAGCAGGACCCCGACGTTCTGGACACATGGTTTTCCTCCGGGCTCTGGCCGTTCTCGACCATGGGCTGGCCCGAGAGGACCCCCGTGCTCGAGGAGTTCTACCCGACGTCGGTGCTGACTACAGCGCACGACATAATATTCTTCTGGGTGGCGCGGATGATAATGCTGGGCCTGCGTTTCATGGGGGACGTGCCGTTTGAGAAAGTGTTCGTAACCGCCCTGGTGCGGGACTTCGAGGGCAAGAAGATGAGCAAGTCCAGCGGCAACGTCATCGACCCGATAGATGTAATCGACGTATATGGCACCGACGCGCTGCGTTTTACTATCGGGTCAATCGCGGTCCCCGGGCGCGATATCAACATGAGCGAGGAGCGCATCGAGGGGAACCGCAACTTTGTCAACAAGATATGGAACGCGGCGCGGCTGGTGCTGGCGAACCTGGAGGAGTACCAACCGGGGGAGGAGGGGCTCACCGGTGGAGAGCCCGAACTGGCGGACCGCTGGATATTGAGCAGGATGGCCTCGGTGATATCCCGCGTGGACGCGGCCATGGAGGAGTACAACTTCAGCGTGGCCGGCAAGGCGCTTTATCAGTTCGCCTGGGGCGAGTTCTGCGATTGGTTTCTGGAACTGGTCAAGCCCAGGCTGTACCGGGGGAGCCCGGAGGAGAAGCGCGTGGCCAGGGATGTTGCCTGGCGCGTGCTGGAGTGCTCGCTGCGCCTGCTTCATCCGTTCATGCCATTCGTCACCGAGGAGTTATGGCAGAGATTGCCGGGGACGGAGGAATCGATAATGGTGGCGCCGTGGCCCTCGCCGGACGAGTTCGAGGGGGACCCGGAGGCGGAGGCGGAGATGGGCCTCATCCAGTCAGTCGTTACCGGCATCAGGTCGGCCCGCTCCGAGCATCAGATACCCCCTGGAGGCAAGCTGGGCGCGGTGCTGGTGTGCGAGGATGATGAGGCCGCGTGCATCCTGGAACGGGAGCGGGAACACCTGGAGACATTGGCCGGACTCTCCGGTATGCGGTTCTCGGAGGCGGCGCCGGGGGAAGGTTACGGGATAAGGGTGGTCACCGAAGGTGTTCAGGCGTATCTGTCCTGGGAGTCGGGAGTGGACCCGGCTGAGGAGATAGAACGGCTCACAAAGCGCCTTGACAAGGTAGAGGCCGAGCTGGATCGGTGCGTGGCGAAACTGTCCAACGAGCGCTTTGTCGAGAAGGCCCCCCCGAAGGTCGTAGAGAAGGAGCGGGAGAAGCAGCGGGAACTCCTGGGGAAGCGCGACAAGTTGAACGGCCAGATTGAAGCGCTGAGGGCATAGGTACTTAATGATGATGGCCGGGCGATTCTCATTCATGGGGGAGGTCGGTTGAAGTATTCTGAAGCGGTGGATTACCTGGACGGCAAGGTCGTGCTCGGGGTAAAGCCGTCCCTTGACCGGATACGGGCGGTCTGCCGGCTTATGGGAAACCCGCAGGAAGAATTCGATGCCGTGCAGGTGACCGGTACCAACGGCAAGACATCCGTTTCATGCATGGTGTCGGCCATCTTACAGGAGTGTGGCTACAAGGTCGGTCTCTTCACCTCCCCGCACCTGGAGACCGTCCGGGAGCGGATATCGATCAACGGCCACCTCATCCCGGCGAGCCGGTTCTCGGAGACGCTTGTCGAGATACAGCCACTGATCGAGAGCGCTGAGGAGGAGGCCGGTGAGCCCCTCACCTACTTTGAGGTGGTGACAGCGATGGCCTACGAGTACTTTCGGAGTTCGGGCGTCAAGATCGTAGTGTTGGAGGTCGGGATGGGCGGCCGTTGGGACGCGACCAACGTGGTTGACTGTGACGTGGCGGTGATAACCAACATAGGCATAGACCACGTGAACGAGCTGGGCCATACCAGGGAGGAGATCGCCTCCGAAAAGGTGGGAATCATCAACGAGGGGACGGTCCTGGTTACCGCCGAGGCGAGTGAAGGCCTGCTGGGGATGATGGCTGACAGGTGCGAAGAGGTCAGCGCGGAGATGAAGGTCTTCGGCAGGGACTTCCGGCTGGATTACATGGTACCGTATCGCGTGCCGGGGGAGGAGCCGTCACAGTTCATCTCGGTGCGAGGGCTCGAGGGGGAGAAGTTCAAGGACATAAAGCTGCCGGTCATAGGCAAGCACCAGGCGGTAAACGCCGCCTGCGCGATAGCGGCGGCACAGGTGTACACCGACCCCAGGGAGAGGACCGACCCCGAGAAGTTCCGGCGTGCCCTGGAGAAGACCACAGTTCCGGGGCGTCTTGAAATCCTGGATGAGAGCCCCATGGTGGTGGTCGACGGCGCTCACAACGTGCTGGGTGTGGAACGGCTGGCGGTATCCCTTACCGGGGAGTTTGATTACGAGCGGCTGGTGATAGTGGTGGCTATCCTGGAGGACAAGGACGCCAGGGGTATGCTCAAGATACTCGGGGCGATCGCCGACGAGATTGTGTTGACCGAAAACCGGAGCGCGCGCTCGGCCCCCGTCAAGCGGCTGGCAAGCTTCTGCCGGATGGAACGCATCGCCCACAAGGTCGAGCCAAAGTTCCCGGCGGCCATGAAACTCGCGTATAATATCGCCGGGCCGGATGGAATGATATGCGTTACCGGGTCCCTTTATACGGTCTCGGAAGCCCGGATATACTTCCGGCGCCAGAAGGCGTCCCGAGAGATGAGGCAGGACAGGTAAGGAGTAACGATGGATTCTGAGCGGATTGACCACGAGCGGACCCTCTTGATAGTCAAGCCGGACGGCGTGGACCGTCGCCTGGTGGGAGACATCCTGTCCAGGATAGAGCGCAAGGGGTACACCATAGAGTGCATGAAGACCATCAACATCGACCTGGAACTGGCCGAGGTCCATTACGCCGAGCACAAAGGGAAGCCTTTCTACGAGAAGCTCATCAGGTACATAACCAGTGGGCCGGCGGTCGTAGCGGTGATATCCGGCGAGGGTTGCGTGGGGGGCCTGCGCTATCTCATGGGCAACACCGACCCCCTGACGGCGGCGCCCGGCACCATCCGGGGTGATTTCGCCACCAACGTCACCAAGAACCTCATACACGGCTCCGACACGCTGGAGAACGCCGAAAGAGAGATCGCGCTGTTCTTCAGCGATGGATGCGGCTGAACCACCTGAGGGCACGCCCCGGGTTGTTGCATAATGTTTCCCCTGGCATCGGAATGCGCCAGTGGTGCCTGGCACCATTGGCGCATTTTGTGGTTGTTGTTTGTTAGGGATGGAGGGGTCACGCCCTGGGGATGTTGCATAACAGACGTCGGCTTGGGTGGATGTTGCAACGGCAACATCCCGGGGGTGGCGAGGTTTGTCTGGCGTTGTCGCGTATAGGCCGGGGGTCAGGCCCGCTGTTGCATTACGTACATCCGCTTGAGGGGAGAAACGAACGACAACAGCCTGGGCCAGACCCCGTTTGGGTGGGGGAATGCGGTTCGTTTTTTGTAAAGTATTGATGCTGGTGTTGAATAAGTAATTATGTGTTAGCATAATGGGTGACTTTGCCCATTGGTTTGTGCATAATTGTTGTCTTGAGTTGGCAGTAGCCGTATGTCGGTAACAGTAGCAGGGAACGACCAGAGAGAGAAGGAAAGTGTCCTTTTTCGCAAGATTGTTTGGCACCGGAGCGTTTGGCAAGGACATGGCGGTTGACCTGGGGACCGCCAACACACTTGTCTATGTCAAGGGCGAGGGAATCGTGCTCAACGAGCCGTCGGTGGTCGCGGTCAACAGCATCACCAACGCTATTATTGCGGTGGGCGAAGAGGCAAAGAGGATGGTGGGGCGCACCCCGGCGCATATCGTGGCGATAAGGCCGCTCAAGGACGGGGTCATCGCCGACTTCGATGTGACCGAGAAGATGCTGCGTTACTTCATTCAGAAGGTGCACCAGCGCAGATCCCTTGCCCGCCCACGGGTAGTGGTGGCGGTTCCCAGCGGAATAACCGGGGTGGAGCAGAGGGCGGTCGAGGAGGCGACGATCCAGGCGGGGGCACGCGCGGCGTTCATAGTCGAGGAGCCGATGGCGGCCGCGATCGGGGCCGGGTTACCGATACACGAACCAATCGGAAACATGGTCGTCGACATTGGAGGAGGCACGACCGAGGTCGCGGTAATATCACTCGGTGGCATCGTCACCAGCCAGTCCATACGGGTGGGCGGTGACGAGATGGACGAGGCGATTATCAGTTGCATAAAGAAGGATTACCAGTTGATGATAGGGGAGAGGACCGCGGAGAACCTGAAGTTGAGCATAGGGTCGGCGTTCAAGATCGGAGAAGATGAGTACGATGACGAGATAAAGGGAAGAGACCTCGCGTCGGGACTCCCCAAGACCGTGGTCGTTACCGCCGAAGAGATACGGGTAGCCATCGATGACCCGGTATGCCAGGTGGTCCAGACGGTCAAGGACGCCCTGGACAGGACTCCGCCTGAGCTTGCCAGTGATCTCATGGATGAAGGAATCATCCTTGCCGGGGGTGGGGCGCTCCTTCGTGGTCTGGAGGAGAGGATACGGAACGAGACCGGCATGCCGGTACATATCGCCAAGGACCCGCTCCTGTGTGTGGCGATGGGTTCAGGCAAGTGCCTGGAAGAATTCGATATCATGAAGAAGGTGTTAATCTCGTCCGCGGGTTAGTACGAAAACTATCCTTAAAGTTATGCCATCCGTTCCCAGAGCCAACAGAAGCCGCATGGTCCTCATACTGATTATAATCGTATGCATTGTGGTCGTAACGTTATACGTGAGGGAGAGCGATCAGGGCCCACTGCATAAGACGCAGGATATTTTCCTGGACCTGGTGTCCCCGATAAGCTCCGGTTTCGCAAAGATCCTCAGGCCGATAAAGGACGGGTTCATCAACCTGTTTCACTTGCCGTCTCTTTCCCGGGAGAACGCGGAGTTACGCAGGGAAGTCGCGGACCTCAAGAGAAAGCAGATAGGAGCCAAAGAGCTAGAGGCGGAAGTCGCGGACCTCAAGGAGCTTTTGAACTGGTCCGAGAAAAACCCGGAGATGAAGAACGTCGGGGCTGACATCATCGGCCAATCCCCTGATAACTGGCAGAGGCTGATGATAGTCAACGCGGGGTCTTCCAGCGGCGTAAAGAAGTACATGTCGGTCGTTACCCGGGAGGGGTTCCTGGTGGGCAGGATAATCTCGGTCGGCTCGCGTTCATCGGTCGTCCAGCTTATCACCGACTCCCGCTCAGCAGTCGGCGCCCGGGACCAGCGCTCCAGGGAGACGGGAGTGGTGGAGGGCAGGAACCGGAGCACGATAAGATTCGTCCCTATGACGGACGAAGCGGACATGAAGGTGGGAGACGTTATTGAGACCAGCGGGCTTGGAGGGACATGCCCGCCGGATATACCGATAGGGACCATATGCGAGATTGAGAAGCGTGAGAAAGGGCTTACCCTCCTGGTCGAGGTCGAGCCGTTCGTCGAGTTCTCGAAACTCGACAAGGTGCTGGTGATAATCACGCCTGAGCCTGAGTCGGTAATCCTGAAGGAGGCACAGTGAGCCGGAAACGCCAGGTCTTCGTGGCCGGCGCATTGGCACTGGCTTTTCTGTTGCAGTTGGCGGTGATGCCACAGTTCAAGCTCTTGGGTGTTCAACCGGACCTCCTGCTGGTGGTGGCGGTGGTGGTGGCGATTCAGGACGGACCTATCCAGGGCGCGGTTGCCGGATTCTGCGGCGGGATGCTGCAGGACCTGGTGAGCCCACTGGTGATGGGAATGGGTGCGCTGACCAAGACGGTGACCGCTTACCTGGCCGGGTCGCTCAAGGGTTTTTTCGTTACCTACTCGATACTGCTGCCGGTGATACTGGTGTTTCTGGCCGGCGTGGCGGATCCGGTAATGCATCAAGTGATGCTGATCATACTGGGGCAGGAAAAGCTTCCTCCGTTCCAGGTAAACGTCATCCTGGCGTCGGCTATATATGACGTGCTCGCAGTCCTCGTGGTGTATCCTCTTATGGGGAGGTTCAGTTTCCCCGGCCAGGGTGATTCGCTAGCGCTCTTGAGGTCCGGTGGAGAGTAAACCAAGTTGAAAAGCCGGTGAGGTGAGATGAGACTGCTGAGAAAAATAGGGATTAGAGTTAATCCTAATGAGACCACACAGTACCGCCCCGACGCGGTCCAGGAGAAGTTGCAGCGGCGCCTGACAATCCTTGGCATTCTGATTGTCGCCGCCTTTGTCATCCTGTTTGCCCGGCTCTGGTTCATGCAGATAGTCTCCGGCGATGAGTATTGCGAGAAGGCGGAAGGGAACCGTATCCGGGAGATGTCCCTCGAGTCTCCGAGGGGCCGAATCCTCGACCGCAACGGCACGGTCCTGGTGAAGAACAGGAACGCGCTTACGATATCGGTAGTGCCGGCCGAGATCGGCAAGGATGAGAAGGTCATCGAACGGCTCTCCAGGTTGCTGGGGATGGGAGAGAAGGAGATACGGTACAGGATAGAGCAGTCGCAGGCCCCTAACAGGCGGGTGGTGCTCATCAAGAGCGATGTGGGTGAGGACGTCGTAACGTACGTCAGGGAGCACCAGCGTGAGTTTCCCGGGGTTATTGCCGGCATCCGGCCGATACGAGAGTACCCCTACGAAGAACTGGCCGCGCACGTAATCGGCTACCTTGGCGAGATATCCCCGGAAATGCTCGAGGAGAAAAAGGGAGAGAGGTACGTGGCCGGTGACGAGATCGGCATCTCCGGGCTGGAGAGTACCTACGACGAGGAACTCCGTGGCGAGGTTGGGAAGTACCGGCTGGAGGTTGACGCGTCGGGGAACTCGATACGGGAACTATCACGCAAGGAGCCGCGTTCGGGGCTGAATCTCCGCATGACCATCGACCAGGAAATACAGGCTCTGGTAGAGGCCACGCTAAAGGCGCAGGTTGACCTGGCCAGGAACCGCTACCATCCGGAGACCGCTAGAGAGTATGAGGCGACCGGGGCCTCGGCGGTGGTGATGGACCTCAGGAACGGAGAGATAATCGCCATGGCCAGTTATCCCACGTTCAACCTCAACGAGTTCGTGGGGGGTATCAGTGAGAAAGCCTGGAAGGAACTGAACAATCCCAAGAATATGTACCCCTTGAACAATCGCGCCATAATGAGCGAACTGCCGCCTGCCTCCACGTTCAAGGCGGTCACCGCGATTGGCGCGATTCAGGAAGCGACGTACAGTATGAACTCGCCGTTTGAATGCAAGAACGTGTTCACCAAGGGCCCGTTCGAAGAGTACCCGAAGTACTGCTGGAGCACCCACGGACGCATCAACCTTTTTAACGGGATAGTGCAATCATGCGACATAGTCTTCTACGAACTCGGGTATACGTTCTACCAGCGGCAGTTGAAAGAGGAGGGGCGTCCGCTATGGGAGTATGCCCGGGATTTTCGGCTTGGAATGCATACCGGAATAGACCTGACCAGCGAGATGGACGGCAGGGTTCCCTCGCCCGAGTGGAAGAGGGAGTTTAACAGGGACAATCCCGAGTACCAGGTCTGGTATCCGGGAGACACCGTCAATATGGCTATCGGGCAGGGCGACCTGCTGGCGACCCCTCTCCAGATGGCTTACGTGTTCGCGGGGATCGCCAACGGGGGGAAGTTCGTCAAGCCCCACGTGATGAAAGACCTCGAGGACAGTGACGGTGAGGTGTCAATCACCGCCAAGATCGAAACCGTGGCTGAGTTGGAGATTGATGTCCAGATATTTGCCCAGATCAACGAGGCGCTACAGGGGGTCGTAAAGGGCAAGGGTACCGCCTCGAAGACGTTCGAGGGTTTCCCCCTGGCGCAGATACCGGTGGCGGGCAAGACCGGGACCGCGGAGGTCGTGGGGAAGCAGCCCGCGTCGTGGTTCGTATGCTACGCGCCGGCAAACGATCCTCAGTACGTGGTTGCCGTGGTTATCGAGCAGGGCGGTCACGGGGGAGAGACGGCGGCCCCGGCGGCCCGCCGTATCCTGGAGGGGCTCTTCCACCTGCCACCGGCTGGTGAGATACAGCCTAGTGTAGGTGACTAAGTCATGATGCATCGTAAGGGAGCCACGGATTTCTCGCCGGGCATGGTCCGGGAAAAGACCGGGGAGAAGGTGCTCAAGCGTTTTCCACCGCGCGCCCTGGACAAGCCGCTTCTCCTCTGCGCGCTGGCGCTTGCCGCGTTCGGAACGTTGATGATATACAGCGCGACGCGCGCGGATGTTCCCTCTACGTACTACCTGAAGCGCCAGTTGATGTTCGTGGTGCTCGCGCTGGTGGTGATGGCTCTCGGCGCCAGCTTTGATTATCGCAAGATCATGCCTTACTCAAAGATAATCTACGTAGTAACACTCTTCCTGCTTCTTATCGTTTTTCTGTTCCCGGCGGTGAGCGGAGCCCACCGGTGGATATCACTGGGCTTCTTTGATTTCCAGCCGTCGGAACTGGCCAAGCTGGCGGTCATCCTGACCCTGGCGACTTTCATGGCGGACAGACGGATGGAGATTGGGTCCAACACGGAGTTCCTGAGGGCGCTGGGGATTGCCGGGCTCCCGATGGTGTTGATCTTCATAGAGCCGGACCTGGGGATAACGCTGTCGATCTTCGTGATACTGGTCGGAATGCTGTTGGTGGGAGGAGCGCGCGCCAGGCAGATGGTGGCGCTGGGTGCGGGGACGCTGGCGGTGATCGCCGCGACTATACAGTTGGGGCTTCTCAAGACCTACCAGCTCAACAGGCTCCTGGTGTTCATAAAGCCCGACATGGACCCGATGCAAGCAGGATACAACCTCATGCAGTCAAAGATCGCCATCGGCTCCGGCCAACTGGTGGGGAAAGGTCTCTTCCACGGGACTCAGACCAACCTCAAGTTCATACCGGCCCATCACACCGATTTCATCTTCTCGGTGGTAGGCGAGGAGCTGGGTTTCCTGGGGGCGATCTTCCTGCTGGCGCTTTTCGCTATCCTGATATGGAGGGCGTTCAAGATAGCGTTAACAGCGCGTGATTCGTTCGGTACAATGGTTGCGGTGGGCATCATAGTGATGTTTATCTTCCAGATGATAGTGAACGTGGGGATGACCATTGGGATAATGCCGGTCACCGGGATTACGTTACCGTTCATAAGCTACGGGGGTAGCTCCCTTATTATTAGCTTCTTTTGTGTCGGACTGCTGCTGAACATCGGTATACACCGGTTCACCGCGGGATCTTGAGTGGCAACCCGAGTAACGTTCGATTCACTACACGAGGGGCGGGCTGATTGATTTGGATGTAGAAGAGGGGCACCTGTCCGGATTCATCGGGATAATCGGTCGGCCCAACGTAGGCAAGTCCACGCTGCTCAACAGCCTCGTCGGCAGAAAGCTAGCCATAACCTCGGAGAGGCCCCAGACAACCAGGAACAGGATTCGCGCGGTGGTCACGACGCCTGAGGCGCAGCTCATCTTTGTCGACACGCCCGGTTTCCATAAGCCGCGGGAGGCGCTGGGGGAGAAGATGAACGCCATGGTCCGCTCGACCATGAAGGACGTGGACGTTATCGTGTTCGTGCTCGACGGGGCGACCACCATTGGCCGGGGCGACGTGTTTATCGCCGGCGAGCTGGGGAGCGTGGAAACGCCGGTTGTGGGAGTGGTGAACAAGACGGACCTGCTTGACGAGGGCAAGGTCGATTCACAGGTGGAGGTAGCGCGACATCTGTTTCCGTTCGTGGCGGTGGTCCCGGTTTCATCGAAGTGCGGCGCCAACGTCAAGCGGTTAATGGAGATACTTGCCGGGTATCTGCCGGAGGGCCCGCGGTACTTTCCCACCGAGACGGTGAGCGATCAGCCCGAGAAGGTCCTGATAGGGGAGCTGATAAGGGAGAAGGCGCTGGAGCTCACAAGGGACGAGGTCCCCCACAGCGTTGCCGTGACAGTGGACGAAATAAGGCCCAGGGAGGACGGGAGGATTGTCGATATCGAAGCGGTAATATACGTGGAGCGCGAGTCGCAGAAGGGCATCGTAATAGGCAAGGGCGGCCGCTTGATAAAGGAGATCGGCACCAGGGCCAGGCAGGAGATAGAGCCGATAGTCGGTAGCAAGGTGTTCCTGATGCTCAGGGTGAAAGTGGAGAAGAACTGGTCCAAGAACCCGGAGTTCATTAGAAGGCTCGAGTACGAGTGATGGTGTAGTGAATGGAGCGGCATAACAAGGTAATCCTGGAAACGGTTCGCGACATGCTTGACCGCGGCGATGTACGGCAGGCGGTCAGAACGGTCGCCGATCTTCACTCGGCGGACACCGCCGAGGTGCTCTCCGGTCTGAAGATCACCTGCGAGGTGGAGGTCCTCCTGGAGATGGAGCCGCGCGCGGCCGCGCGCGCCATGTTCGAGATGGACGAAGCGCACCAGGTAGAGGTTGCCCAGCGATTGGGAGCGGGTGAGCTACGCGGCCTGCTGGAGAGCATGCCGGTTGACGAGGCGGTCGACCTGCTGGGTGATATCCCCGAGTCCCGTCGTGAAACAGTGCTGAGGCTGTTCGGGCGTGAGGAGGCGGAAGAACTCGAGCGGCTTTTAACCTACAGCGATGATACCGCGGGCGGCTTGATGACCCCCGAGTACATATCCGTGTCGCCAGAGGCGACGGCAGAGGAGGTGATACGGCTCCTGCGGGATGTTTCACCGGAGGTCGAAACAATCTACTACGTATACGTCACTTCGGGTGAGGGTCGGCTTGGAGGCGTGCTTTCTTTGCGAGAGCTGATACTGTCACCACCAGGCAGGTGCGTCAGCGAGATGATCAGGCCCGAGGTGATCACGGTGCCCCCCGACACCGACCAGGAGGAAGTGGCGGAGGTCATCAGCAAGTATGACCTCCTGGCGGTACCGGTAACCGACGATATTGGGCGCATGCTGGGCATCGTCACGGTTGACGACGTCATGGACGTGATAGGCGACGAGGTCGAAGAGGACATAATGCGGTTCGCGGGGGCGACCGGCTTGGAGGAAGAGCCTTCCGGAGGCCTGTTCGCGGGCCTGGGACGGCGCGTTACGTGGTTCGTGCTCACGGTGGCCATAGAGATGCTGCTGGTGGGCGGCATCCTCAAGACGTACTCGCCCGTGTTCTCGAAGTTCATGGTGCTCGTTTTCTTTATACCGCTGCTTGTTATCATGGGCGGCAACATCGCGGTGCAATCCTCGACGGTGGTTGGGCGCTGGCTGGCCTCCGGGTTGCCGCTCCAGAGAACGGCGGCAAAGGCGGTCATTGGTGAGGTCATCTGGGGAGTCCTGGTGGGGTTGTTGACCGGTGGGCTTGTCGCCGCGTTGAGTTTCCTGTTGGATCTCGGAGCATCCGTCGGCGTGGTGGTCGGGCTCTCGCTTGCCCTTACCGTAATCGCGGCGTCGCTGGTGGGATGCGCGCTGCCGATAATATTTAGAGCGTTGAACCGGGATCCCGGGGCGGTTTCCGGACCACTGTTGGGGACGATTATGGACGTGCTGAGCCTTGCCATCTACCTTGGAATCGGAACGCTGCTTATGTAGGAGGCGGGAATGACCGAGGATACACACCAAACGCGGCTGACCGGCGAAGGCCCCGAGATTGTGGAGGAGTTCACCCGTGCCTCGTCGTGAAGGTGTCCACGGTGGTGGGAAGAGGCGCGGCGAACGGGAGTACAGCGACCTGGGAATCATATTGCGTTCCTACAAGCTGGGCGAATCCGACAAGATACTGAGGGTGCTCACCCGGGAGCACGGTAAGCGGTCGGCGGTGGCCAAGGGGGTACGGAAGACGACCAGCAGGTTTGGAGCCCGGCTGGAGCCGTTAACGATGGCGAGAATGATGCTCCATGTCGGGAGAAGCATGGACACTGTCAAGCAGGTGGAGATAGAAACATCGTTTCGCGAGGTAAGGGAGGACCTGGACCTTTTCTTCCACGCGTCTGCCATGGTGGAGATGGTTGACGGCGTTACCCAGGAACACGAACCGCACCCGGAACTGTTCGACCTGCTGCTACGGGGGCTCGAGCTTCTCAAGGAGTTTCCGGTGCGCGCGCTTTTTATCACCTCTTTCTTCGGGTTCAAGGTAATGGCGGCCGCCGGCTACGACCTCCGGGTCGATTCGTGCGCTAATTGTGGCGGTGCTCCGGGAGGCGGGGACGCGTCATTTTCACTTCACCTGGGGGGCCTGGTGTGCGATTCTTGTAAGGGGGGGCGGTACCGGGAGGTCGGAAGGCTGATAACCGTCAGAGCCCCATCGGCGGGTCTTCTTTCCTGGATGTCGCTCCATGGTTTCGGAGAGTGGCCGGAGGAGCCGCCGGCGCTTGCGACACAACGTGAGCTGGGGATGCTGATGGACAGGGTCCTGGAGCACTGGATGGAGAGGGAATTCAAGTCACGCCGGGTGATGAGGGAGATGCCCGGCGGTGGGGGCGGGAGAGCTAAGGGAGGATGATGAGATGTCGAAGGGGTCCTTGAATGTGCCGGATAGGGTTGCCATTATTATGGATGGAAACGGGCGATGGGCAACGTCGAGAGGGTTGCCGCGTATAGAGGGCCATCGGGAGGGCGAGAAGGCGGTGACATCGACCGTGCTGGCTTCCGTGGAGATGGGGCTGGAGGCACTGACCCTGTTCGCGTTCTCGACTGAGAACTGGAAGCGTCCGGTGGACGAGGTGAAGTTCCTGATGAGCTTCAACCGGGACATGCTGGACAGGCGGGTGGCGGAGTTCCATGAGAATAATGTCAGGATACGTTTCCTGGGGCGCCGCAAGCGCGTCCCGCGCTCGCTCATGAGAAAGATGGACGAATCGGTGGAACTGACGCGCAACAACACCGGCCTGAAGCTGAACGTGGCCTTCAACTACGGTGGGAGGGCGGAACTGGTGGATGCCATGCGGAGCATTGCACTGAAGGTGGCCGAGGGGAAGATGAAGCCCGGCTCGATAAGCGAGAAGACGATAAGCAATCACCTGTATGCCCCGGATCTGCCCGACTATGACTTGCTGATACGGACGGCCGGAGAGATGCGAGTGAGCAACTTCCTCCTGTGGGAGATAGCCTATTCTGAACTGTATGTGACGCCTGTGGTCTGGCCCGACTTCCGAGGGGAGCATCTGCGGGAGGCAATCGAAGAGTACAACCACAGAATAAGAACATACGGCAACCTCGCCTAAAACGCACCCAAGGGGCCTGGCCCCTACCGTGCAAAACGCACCCAAGGGGCCTGGCCCCTACCGTGCAAAACGCTAACTCCCGAGTACCCTTCCCACGGTCGTACGGTTCAGCTTTAGATAGGTGGCTAACTCGGTCATTGTGTAGTCGTGTTCAAAGTAGGCGACGTGTATGGCATTATTTCTCTGATGCCTGTCTGTCGCACCCCGAAAAATCTCCTGAAGCGTAGTTCGCTTTGCCTGGTCTCTGAGCAGGCCATCCGCAACGAAATGGAGGTAAGCCTTTCGTGCCGTCTCATTGTTATCAGAAAAGAGGCCGAGGGTGTACTCGACATCGAGGAAGTCAGGAACGGGGCCGAGGCCGCTTATCGCCCGGTAACTGCTCCATCTCCACTGCCCCGGTTTACGCACCAGTCCGCCACTTACCGGGTTCAGGGCGGTGTACCTGATAGTTTCCATCAGGTGCGCTTCGTTCTCGATGAGCGATGAATAGAAACGCCCCTGCAGTACATGGCCTACACCACCGTACTTCGAGTTGAATCGGTTGCAGTAATCGCTGTTGAGTTTGTGCATCCCCTCAGAGAGATTCGCTTGATGTGTCTCGACCAGCAGGTGGTAATGGTTGTCCATTAGGCAGTATGTGTAACAGGACCATTCGTAACGGGAGATAACTCCGAATAACGTTCCAAAAAAGCTGAGACGGTCATCGTTTTCAAGGAAGATCTTCTGTTTCAAGGTTCCCCGGGACATTACATGGTATAGAGCGCCCGGGAACTGAACTCTTGGCTTTCGACTCATGCACCCATTCTACAAGCAATACAAGCATAATGCAACAAGGGGCCTGGCCCCAAACGTGCAAAACGCAACAATGGGGCCTGGCCCCAAACGTGCGTACCTGGAGAGGAGGTACGGCTAAGGCCGCTCTTCGATCGCCAGCTTTCTCAGGAGTTGCTCGGTGGGAATGCCGACCTCGTTCCATCCCCTCAAGCGGTAATACTTGAGGAGCATCTTGGTGAGCGGTACGACCTTGCCACTGATTTCACCTTCCTGGAAAGGCTCGCCGATGAAGCGTAGGGGCAGGCTGTCATCCTTACTGGTGAGGCCTTCCCGCAGGTTGAACAACCGCTCGAGATTGAATGTACGTTCACCCACGCGGAGGAACGCGCTTCTTTTGTACCGGATGCCGGTCACGAACGAAACCGCATTGTAGTAATCCGTCAGGTCGATGAAGGAGGCGGCTATCGACGGGGTCCTGCCTGCGAAGAATCCGGTCAGCCAGGAGGGGAGGCCGCGCATCCATTCCGAGGGGGCTGCCAGGCAGTAGGAGGCGCGAAAACAGCCGACCAGGCAGTCGATTGAGTTGAACATGTTCTGGGCGAAAACAGTCAGGCGAACTCTCCCCGCCGACTTCCCCCCGGGGATCCGGACAGGCCTGCCCTGTATCTCCGGGGCGGCCATCATGGAGCCGATGTGGCTTCCACCGGCGGGATAGGTGGCAAACGCCAGTCCCTGCCCCCAGCAGCCCCTGGGGTCGTACCCGGGCAGTTCCATGCCCTTCACCGTCATGCATTGGTCGCTGTACCCGTACTTCAACACCAGGCGGGCGGCCCCGTCGGCGAGCTCGTTGCCGGGTCCCTTGCGGTTGGCGATTAAGGGCAGAACGGGACCGATCTCCCGGGCGCTTCCGAACCTGAGCGGGAGGTCCATCCTGCCTTTCTCTGAGAGTTCCATCGCCAGCGCTATCGTTCCGCCGGTGCTGATCGGGTCCAACCCAAGGAGGTAGCACGCATAGTTGTTCCGGACTATCACGTCGAGGTCACCGATTAGAAGATTGCTGCCCAGCATGACAAGAGGTTGGTAAGATGGCCCCTTTACCCGGAGCGATCCGCTCTTTGTCGCGATCTTCGTCTCGCTTGTGCAATCGACCGGGCAGCCGGGGCAGTTGAACGCTTTTCGCCTGATCTGCGAGCGCAGCGCGTCTCCGGATATCTTCATGTAGTGGTCGAAGGACCCGGCGGAGAAGTTCCTGGTGGGCAACACCCCTTTCTCGTTGGACCCGGCGATGTTCCCGGCGGTGCCGTACTTCGGGTATGAACCGGTAACTTTGAGCTTGTCCTTGATGGAACGTACGGGACCCTTCAGCCGCTCGCGATCGAATACGGAAGTATCGAAAGACCCACCGACCCTTATTGCCTTGACCTGCTTGGACCCCATAACGGCTCCGGTGCCGCCCCTCTGGGCGGTGTGTTCCCCGGATACGATGGTGGCGTAGCGGACCAGGTTTTCACCGGCGGGCCCTATGCAGAGGATGCTTGCCACGCTACTCTCGAGTAACTCCTGCGCCTGAACCACGTTGGTACCCCAGAGCTTGCTCGCGTCCCGTATCTTCCAACGGCTCTCGGTGATGTCGATGAGAACGGGGCGGGGGGAGCACCCCCGCAGTATGATTCCGTCGTACCCGCAGGACTTCAGTTTTACCGCGAAATCGCCTCCAATCGAAGCGTTCACCAGTGTGCCGGTCAAAGGAGACTTTGTGCAGATGGACAGGTGATTCATCGCCGGTATTGAAAGACCGGTCAGCGGTCCGGTCATCAGGAGGAGCACGTTTTCGGGGTCAAGCGGGTCAACGTACGGCTCGAGCCCCTTGAAGAGGAGCCACGCGCCAAGCCCTTTCCCCCCGATGTACTTCTGCAGGATCTCTTCGGGGACAGTGAACTCCTTACCGCTCCCGTCGTTCAGGTTTATATTCAGTAGCTTGCCGACATACCCGTCCATATTGAACCAGCCTGTTACGTATCCCGTCTACCTTGATTGGAGGCCTTATGAATAGCCGCCTGAAGTATTTTACGACAAAGGCGTGTGTTAGACCTGTTGAAACGGGTATCTAAGGTGGCGTGTCCCCGTTATAATTACTATGGATGGCGCCAGGCGCATCCGGAGGAGTGTAATCCCGACCGATGAGAGGTGAACGAATTGAAGAAATGTTTTGCCCTGCTACTGTTGGTTCCGCTGGTGCTGATGCCGGTGCTGTTTTCCGGTTGCGGCCCTGGTGCCGAAGAGATTCTCAAGGAGTCGATGCGCGCGTCGAAGGAGATAAATACGTTGCACTTCAAGGTCGAGTCGACGATCAAGCTGCCGGCCGCGCCCATCGAGGAGGGGAAGGTGGCAAAGCAGAACTACGTACAGAAATCGGAGGGGGACATCGACTACCGGACGGGGGACATGCGTATCGAGACCGAACTTGCCCCCGGTGTCCCGGTAACCATGCTCCAGGTCGGGGAGAAGCAGTACTGGGAGATTGCCGGCAACTGGTACGAAGCGCCACAATCCGTACAGTTGCCCCCACCGGTTACTCAGGCCCTGTCGACGTCGCAGTATTTGCAGTACTTCAAGGAGCTCGAAAAGCTGAGCGATACCAAGATCGATGGCGAGGACTGTTATCACGTCCGCGGTATCCCGGACATGAAAGCGCTGGTCAAGCTTCCCGGGGTGACCGACCTTCTGAAGGACCCGGAGGGCAATCAGGTCAGGACCGTCGACGAACTGGAGGAACTCAAAGCGGAGTTCAACTTCTATGTCCAGAAGAAGAACGATTACTTCAAGAGTTCAATGGAGGTAGTAGAGTACCGCGCCACCGACGATTTGATCAAGCTGGGGTACGCGAAGCCCGGCGACATGGTAACAGGGGAAGCGACGGTCGTGCTGAGTGACTACAACAAGAAGCTGACCATCAAGGCGCCCGAGAACGTCAGCCCCCTGCCGCTGCCGGCCCAGTAGGAAAAAGGCCAACAAGTGGGGTCAGCGCCTTCAAGCGGCGGCCTAGATTATACGTTATGACCAGAAGGCCTGAACCCCTACCTGTCACACAAGCGTAGGTCAGGCAAGGTACGCCATCCCCGGGCTGGTGCCGTTGGAACACCCACCCAAACTCAAGCCCCGTTATGCAACAGCCCAGGGGCGAGCCTGACTCTTCCCTCACAAATAAACAAAAGCCACAAAATGACGCACTGGTGCCTGGCACCAGTGCGTCACGGGGCAAGCTCACTGCCGCATTGTAACCGTGAGACTGCCCGGGGTCTGCTCGGTCCAGGTCGCCCCGACATTTTCCTCGATCAGCGCCTCGTAAAGGCCTACTATCCTTCCGGCGACCATCTCGTTGTGGAATGGGTTTTCCACAACCACCTCCAGGCCGCGCTCGGTGTTCCCTACCTGGATGGGGTTTCCGATTCCCTTCCAGGCAAAATCGGAAAACAGGCGCTCGATGCCGCCTTCGACACCGTCGACGTAGTAGCTGACCAGCGTGTTTTCCCTGGTGTACCGCTGCTCCAGGCTCTCCACCACGGAGGGCAGCTCCTTGCCGAACTCCCGAAAGAGCTCACGGAAAACAGCATAGAAGCTCTGGGCGGGAAGGGCCACGACTCGCAACCCGGTAGTCGAGTTCCGGAGGATTCCCCGCTCGAGATTTAGATAGACGGTGTTGCTCACAACCAGGGGGACATTGCAACGCTTGCACCGCTGGTACTCGATGTTACCCGGCAGGTAGGTCGTGGTTTCGTCGAGGACCAGGCGGTCCTCCGCCGGAGGCTCGTCACTGACTCTCTCGAGGGTAACGATGTACTCGTCGGACTTTACCCGCTCCCAGGTCGCATCGACACCGACTCGCTCCAGGTGCTCAAAGACGCCGGCTCCGTCGCCCGCCACCAGTGGTACCGAGTGAGCTTCGGTTATCCTTATCCTCGCCGATTCGGTACTGTGGTACTCGAGGATCTCCCCCAGCCCCATCCCCAGCCCGGCCATGTAGTTGAAGACGAATCGTGCCGTCGCCTTGATTCCGAACTCCGGCCGCGCGTACTTGCCGCGAGGAGCCCTGGCGATGAAACCCGGCACCATGGTTTCGATGAAGCGCCGACCGACCGCTTTCTCAGCTCTGTAGATGATCCGGTCGATGGGGATGCCCATCCACCGGGAAACGCCCGTGAAGATGTTCTGTATCTCGTCCACGTCCAGGTACACCAGGCGTGTCCCGGATGAATCCTTTCCCAGGATTGTGCCGTCAGAGGTCCACTCCAGGAAACGACCGTACGCCACAGGAAAAGCACAACCTCGACAGTACCTCATCTCAAACACACCACCTGGATCCGTTGTCGGGAAACAGTATCCGCCGGGCGGGAATTGCAGGGTCCGCCTACCAGCAGGATTATATCACGTGGGGGCACGGGTTCCTCTGCGTATGATCTATAATGAACCGGAAAGGGCAATCGAAAAGGGGGTGCAAAGATGGCGGTCAAGCGGATGGCGGTCAGCATGATCGAGATTGACGACAAGCCGGGATCGCTCCAGGAGGTACTGGCGGGAGCGTCGGTATCGAACACCAACATACTCCAGATGGCCGGCTTCTCCGTCGGCGGAGGAAAAGGGGCGGCGTATCTCGTTCCTGACAGGCCCGGGGCGCTCAAGGATTACGCGATGTCGAAGGGCCTGGCGCTCAAGGAGTACACCGGGTTCCTGCTGGACGGAGCGGACAGGATCGGGCTGGGGGCAGATGTGACGAAGCGGCTGGCCGACGCCGGTATCAACATAGTGCTAAGCACTGCCACCGTGGTTGGCGGGGAGTACTACCTGCTGATAGCGACGGAGCCCGCGGACGAGGACGCCGCCGCGGCTGTCCTCGGTGCGTAGGCGCTTAACGGGTTTGGAGTAAAGCGATGGAGTTTATCACATGCCCCAACTGTGGTAAGACGTACCCGACCGGCTACGGGGTCTGCCCTTTCTGCGGGGAAGCGAAGCCGCCCGAAGGGCTGGAAAGGGAACTCTGCACCGGTCAGCCCGGGGAAGTGGAGGAACAGGGGGAAAGTGATAGTCACGTGCGTCACGGTCTACGTGAAGCATGAGCACATCGACGATTTCATTGCGGCCACTATTGAGAACCACCAGGAGTCCATCGGGGAGCCGGGGAACATGAGGTTCGACGTGCTGCAGTGCAGAAACGACTCCTCGCGGTTCCTGCTTTACGAGGCGTAAGAGTCCGATGAGGCGGCGATGGCCCACAAGGAAACCGGGCATTACCTTAAGTGGAGGGAGACCGTCGCGGACTGGATGGAGAAGCCGTGGGAAGGGGTCCCACACGACGTGATTTGCCCGGACGACAGGGATAGATGGTGATTGCTCCCTTTACGTTTGCCCGGTGCCCTCGCACGTACTTCGGGGAGGGGAGACATCAACTCTTGCGGAAGTGGTACTTCAGCAGCACCAGGAGCAGGCCGGCTACGACCACAATGAAGCCGGCGATGTAGGCGTTTCGGACCGCCGCCTCGAACGCGGTGTTGGTGTAGGCGACGGCATCCGGCCGCCTGGCCGCCCAGGAGCCCATGACCGAGCCGGCTACGGCTATCCCGGTCATGAAGCCCATTGTCCGCATGGTCCCGTTGACCCCGCCCGCGACCCCCAGGCGGCCCGCCGGGACGCTGCCCATCACCGCGCTGTAGTTAGGGGAGCGGAACACGCCGTACCCCAGCCCCATGACTACCAGCCCGATGATGATGAGGAGCAGGGTCAGACCGCCGCCCGCCCAGGCAAGCAGCGCCAGTGAAATGATGAAGAGCGCCATGCCGGCTGTCTCCAGCGGGGTGGAGCCTATCCTGTCAGACAGGCGGCCGCTGGTCGAGAGCAGGAAGAGGGCCACGATGTTGCTGATGCCCATCACCAGCCCTACCCGCTGAGGGGCCATGCCCATGGAGTACTGCAGGAAGAAGGGAGTGGCGAACCCCACAACCTGCATGGCGTTGTAGGTCGAGAACGAAGCCAGGTTACTCAAGGTGAACGCCGGTATCTTAAACAGCTCGAGGTCGATGATCGGGTGCCTGGCTTTCCTCTCGTGCAGCACGAAGATGAACGCCAGGATGACGGCAACGGCGAAGAGGCCGATCACCTGCGGTGAACCCCATCCCCAGATCCTGCCCTGGCTCAAGGCCAGCACAAGCGGAGACAGAGCTCCCAGCAGCAACAGGGCTCCCGCTACGTCCAGGGACTCTCCGGTGGCGAGCTTGCTCTCGGGTACGATCTTGAGGGACAGCACAGCGGCGGCGATACCGAACGGCGGGCCGACGAAGAACACGAACCTCCAGCCGAGAGTGCCGGTTATAAGCCCGCCCAGGAGCGGCCCTACCGCGAGGGCGGCGGCCACCGCGGTGGCGGTCATCCCCAGCGCCTTACCCCTTTCCTCCGCGGGAAACGCAGATGTGACCAGCGCCGGCAGGTTAGACGAGAACATGGCGCCGCCAAGGCCTTGCAGGGCGCGGGTGGCAAGGAGCATGGTGTAGTTCACGGACAGGCCCCCCAGTACGGAGCCCGCTGAGAACAGGAAAAGCCCCCATACGAAGATCTTCCTCCGCCCCACCACGTCCCCCACGCGGCCGAAGATGATCATCAGGCTGCAGGTCATGAGAAGGTAGGCCACCATCACCCACCCCACCGCGGAGATACCGATATCGAGGTCTTCCCCGATGGTGGGAAGCGCCACCCCCAGCATGGAGCCGTCCAGGGGACCGATTACCTGTCCCAGCATGATTACCGCGAGAACTGTATATTTACCGTAGGTCTTCCGGGGCATATTCCCTCTATAGTCGGCTTCGAACGACGTGGCTTCGTCCGGCCCTCCGGATGTCTGATTCTAACATCCGGGAGCAATAACCTCTCTCGGTGCTTAACCGTATCTATCCAGCGAGGCACTGGGAAGGAGCGCCGCAGAGGCATCTGAGCGTACCAACATCCAGGCTTTCAGCGATGCCTATGACTGGTACCTCTACATGCACCCCTATCCCAAGCCGGCACACCTCCGGCCGGGAATTTCGGGAGATAAGCACCGGGAAGACTCGTGCCAGCTTCCCCGGTGACTCTGTCATGTGTTACGGTTTCTATTGCAATTTAACGCGGGGTGTGGTGTCCCTAACAAGGATGGGGCAAGAGAGGAGGAAATAGCAACCATGTATCTTTCGGTGCTTACTCCAATGCAGCAGGAAGCAGTTATTTTCCTGGCGAGGGAACTTATCGCCACGGACGATGCTATTACAGCGAAGGAACAGGACGTTCTTGACCAGATGGTGCGAGAGGTGGAGCTTCCGATGCCTTCAGCGCGGTACCTTTCCTCTCACGGCGCCGCCGTTGAAGCCCTTACAACCGGGAAGGCACGGGCGATCGCGATAATCGAGCTTCTTGGCATTGCCCATGCCGACGGCGAATACGGGGAAGAGGAGAGATGTTACATCCAGGACCTTGTCCAGGAGCTCGGGGTTCCAGAAACCACGGTCACCGCGATGGAGAACTGGGTCTTGCGCTATGTTGCGTTGACTGACGAAGCTAAAGGGTTCTGGTTCGAATAATACGAACCGAGGCGGTCCACCGAAATACCGCTACCGCCGACACTCAGCTCAACCCGACAGCAAGCCTTCCTCTCTCAGCCTGGACGCGCAGACCTTGATGCAGGCGGTAGCGGCGGCGCCCGCTACTCGAATATTTTCTCTTCCTCGTTGAACGCCTCGGGGGCGTCGAACTCGGTGTCGCGCCCTGCGGCCTTGCCATCGGCCATCTCCTTGTAGAACTCGTGCTGGATGATGAGGTTCATCACCTCGTTGGTGCCGGTCCATATCATGATGAGGCGGCAGTCGCGCAGGGCGCGCTCTATGGGATAGACGTTGGTGTAGCCGATGCCGCCCATGACCTGCATGCAGTGGTTTATGACGTGCCAGGACATCTCGGTGGCGAACTTCTTGGACTCCGAAACCATCCGGCGCGCCCTTCCCGCCGGAATGCCGCTATCCAGCGCTCTCGCGGTTGAGTATACGAGGCCCCGGGCGGCGTCCAGCTCGGTGATCGATTCCGCGATCTTGAACGAGACCGCCTGGAACTCCTTGATCTTCTGTCCGAACGCCATGCGCCGGGTGCTGTAGCGGGTCGCCACCTCCAGTGACGCCCGCGCCCCGCCCACCGCTCCCGCTGCGGATGTCATACGCTCGGGCACCATCATGCGGTAGAATATCCGGCCGGCGCCGTTCTCCTCGCCCACAAGGTTCTTCGCGGGCACCCTGGTATCGCGGAAAAGCACCCTGCCGGTGCCCCCGCCTCGGGCGCCCATGAGCCCGTACACGTGCTTGACCTCCACGTCGTCATCCCGGTCCACCAGGAAGCAGGAGAGGCTGTTTCGCGGGTCTGCCGCGTCGGGGTCGGTCTTGGCGTAGACCATGAAGTAATCAGAACCCTCGGCGCCCACGATGAACCTCTTCTGTCCGTGGAGTATGTAATGGTCGCCATCCTTTCGGGCGGTGGTGGTGGCACCGAAGAAGTCGGAGCCCCCGCGGGGCTCGGTCAGGGCCTCAGAGCAGAACTTCTTTCCCGCGAGGGTGGGCCTCAGATACTCCTCCCTCTGCTCCTCGGTGCCGTACTCGTTGATACACTCACCGACGATGGACACCAGGGAGTAGAGGCAGGAGGGGGGGATGCCCAGAGTCGCCACCTCCTCCAGGGCGATTATCTCGTCGGTCCATCCCAGGCCGCGCCCGCCGTACTTCTCGGGAAACCGGAGGCCCAGCAGGTTTCTACGCCCGGCCTCCTGGAGTATCTCCTTTGGGTACTGGATCTTCTCGGCGTCGAGGTCCAGTATGTACTGCCGGTCCACTGAGCGGGTGAAATCCCTGGTTTCCTCCTGCAGGGCCTTCTGCTCGTCGTTCATCAGGAAGTCAAACATGGCTCCTCCTCGACTTCTCGGTCTTTGACCCGTGGGTTCTCCGTTTCCCATCGCGGGAACTGTGTTGGTTCTTATTATAGAATAGTTGCTGGATTAGAGTAGGGGACAGTAGGGAGGCAGGGGGAAGCGCGCTCCGCGCGCATCTGTATTTAAGATGGCATCAAGAAAGCAGAAAAGAAAGAAGAAGAAGCGAGCGGCCGTCACGCAGAGGGAATCGTACACCACCGAGAAGAAGGCAAAGCCGGTCTACGCCGGAAAGACCGGGGGGAAGGCGCCTGCCGGGAAGAAGGCCTCCGGGGCGGAGGCAAAGGGGCAGCCGGAACGCCGTCAGGGAGGGCAGTGGAACATCGTCAGGAAGGGAACCCTGGAGATGAAGGTGTTCCAGGCGATGTTGATTCTCCTTGCCCTGGGGGCGTTGTTGCAGTATCCGCTGTGGATCGATGTCGCAAACGGGCAGTACGAGGAGCTCAAGAAGGAGTACCCCGTAGCGCTGAAGGTGTGGGCCGACGAGTACAGAACGGCTGAGGATCCCGGGGAGTACGGGAAGGAGAAGCCACGGGAGCCCACCAAGCCGAAGTTCGGGGATTTCTTGCTGTACCAGGCCCTGATGCTCGTACTTCAGGGCGCTATCTTCACCTTCCTGGGGATCAATGTGTCCCGAAGGACCGACATGGGGACACCTATCCTCGACAGGGCGCTCTCCGGCGAGGGCCGGCTCTCCGACGCCTGGGACCTGCTTTCCGGCGCGGTGCCGTGGGGTGCGGCCGCGCTGGGGGTGCTGCTGCTTTCGACGATCACCGGGGAGGCGTTAGGCCTGTCGGGAGAGACCCGGATACAGGCGTACCCAGCGTGGAAGAGCTCACTTAACTTTATCAACCTGGCGGTCAATAACCAGGTGTTGTTCGTGTTCCTGGGGGTATCGGCGTTCGTCTGGCTGTTCATAAGGTACCAGGAACGCCTGAAGGCGGAGCCCCACTGGGCCGGCGTAATCGCCGGGACGCTTCTGGCTTTCGGCTACTTCTACATGATAAGCAGTTCGTCGGGTGACAGTCTGACCATCGCCCTGGCCGGTTCGTTCTTCTTCGCGCTGTCCCTGGTGGGGATGCTGGGTTACCTTTACTGGAAGAAGGGGTTAGAATACTCTCTACTGGCCGGAATCATGGCCCTTGGCATTTACCCGTTTCTGGCGTTACTGGTCACGTGACTAAGAAAGGAACGGAGAACCACCGGATGGCGATGACACTGCAGCGGATAATCTTATGCCTTCAGGAGTACTGGGCCAGGAAGGGTTACGTGCTCGTCCAGCCGTACGACATGGAGGTGGGGGCGGGAACATTCCACCCGGCGACCCTTCTGAGGTGCCTGGGTCCGGAGCCGTGGCGTGTCGCCTACGTTCAGCCGTCGCGGCGCCCGACGGACGGCCGCTATGGGGAGAACCCCAACCGGGTAGGGCGGCATTTCCAATTCCAGGTGATATCCAAACCGTCGCCGGACGACATCATCGAGCTATACCTCCAGAGCCTTTCCGCGCTGGGGATCGAGGTGCGGGAGCACGATATCCGGTTCGTGGAGGATGACTGGGAGTCACCCACCCTGGGGGCCTGGGGGCTTGGATGGGAGGTCTGGCTGGACGGCATGGAGATAACCCAGTTCACTTACTTCCAGCAGGTGGGGGGGTTTGACTGCAGGCCGGTGTCGGCGGAGATAACCTACGGCCTGGAGCGGATCGCGATGTACGTGCAGGATATCGATAACATGTTCGACATCGAGTGGAACGAGGAGGTCTCCTACGGCGAGCTGTTCCGCCAAACGGAGGTCGAGATGTCCAGGTACGCGTTCGAGGAGGCGGACATCGCCTTTCTGTATCGCCTGTTCTCCGACTTCGAGGACGAGTCGAAGGGCCTTGCCGGCAAGGGGCTCCTGTACCCCGCCTACGAGGCGTGCCTCAAGTGCTCTCACGTGTTCAACCTGCTGGACGCGCGCGGCGCGATCAGCGTCACAGAGCGGACGTCTTTCATAGCCAGGGTGCGCGCGCTGTCACGCGCCTGCGCCCGGCTCTACCTCCAGTGGCGCGAGGAGGAGGGTTACCCGCTGGCGGGGGCCTGGTCCGAAAAGGAATATGGACATGGATATTCTACTTGAGATAGGAGTGGAGGAGATGCCGGCCGGGGCGGTTTACTCTGGCATCTCCCAGATAGAGAGTGTGCTTCCCGGGCTCCTGGAGGGGGCCCGGCTTGCCGCCGGCACGATTCGGGTACTGGGGACCCCACGACGCCTGGCCGCGATGGTGACCGGCATTCCCGACGTGGCCTCTCCGGAGGTCAGCAGGAAGAAAGGCCCCCCGCTGGCGGCGGCGAAGGACGAGGGCGGGTCGTGGACAAAGGCGGCGGTCGGGTTCGCACGGTCGCAGGGTGTAGATGTGGAAGATCTGTCCGTCGAGGACACGTCCAGGGGCAGCTACGTCTTCGCTGTATCGCGGGTTGAGGGTGAGCCCGCCCTGCAGGTCCTGCCGGGATTGCTGGCCGAGCTGGTGGGATCGCTTAAGTTCAAGAAGTCGATGCGCTGGGGAAACGGCGAGGTACGCTTCAGCCGCCCGGTACGCTGGCTGCTGGCGATAGCGGGCGGAGAGGTGATACCGTTTCGCTTAGGGGAGCTGGAATCGTCAAACGTGACCTACGGTCACCGGTATCTGGGAAGCGGCGACCTCATCATTGATGTCCCGGGTTCCTACGAGGGGCTGCTGGAGCGGGAGAAGGTGGTGGCGGACCAGGACCGCAGGCGCGCCATGATCCTCGAGTCGACGCGGGAGGTGTGCGCGAGGGAGGGCATGGTACCGGTAGTGGATGACGGCGTACTGGAGGAAGTAGTCCAGCTGGTCGAGTGGCCGGGGGTGCTCCTGGGGCGGTTTGACCGGCGGTTTCTGGAGCTGCCGCGGGAGGTGCTGGTGCACGCCATGCAGGACCACCAGCGGTACTTCCCGATGGAGGATGCAAAAGGAGAACTGCAGGCGGGGTTCCTGGCGGTTCAAAACGGCGACACGGGCTGCTCAGAGCTGATAGGGCGTGGGCACGAGCGTGTCCTCGCCGCGCGCCTCTCCGACGCGGAGTTCTTCTTCAACGAGGATTTGAAGAGGCCGCTGGCGGAAAGGACCCCGGATCTCGAGCACGTGGTGTACCAGTCCGAGCTGGGAAGCATGGCCGAGAAGTCCGCCCGGCTCGGAGTGCTTGTCGGCGGGATCGGTGACTCCCTGGGCATGGACGGCAGTACCGTGGGGATGGCGAAGCGAGCGGCCGCCCTTTCCAAGTGCGACCTGGTGACGCACATGGTGGTGGAGTTCCCGGCGCTGCAGGGGGTAATGGGTTCTATCTATGCGACGAGGTCCGGTGAGGACGTGAGCGTGGCGGAGGCCATACGGGAGCAGTACCTTCCCCGCAGGGCGGGGGACGCTGTCCCCGGGAGCGTCCAGGGAGCGGTGCTGTCGCTCGCTGAGAAGTCGGATAACCTGGCGGCCTCGTTCGGCCTGGGGCACGTGCCAACCGGTTCCCTGGACCCCTATGGGCTACGCCGGCAGGCCCTGGGGATGATAATCATCATGATAGAGAGGGGGCTGCCTCTCTCGGTGAGCGAGATGGTACGCTTGTCGGCCTCGGAACTGGAGGCGGAGGCACACGGTTTCTCCTGGACCGACGAAGCTGAGAGCGCGCTGGCGGAGTTCTTCTCCGGCAGGGAAAGGGTGTTCTTCACCGAGGCGGGGTACCGCTACGATCTGGTGGAAGCGGTGATGGCGGTGGACTGGGACCGGCCGCTGTCGGTGAAGAGGCGGCTGGAGTCGCTGGCGCTGGCACGTGAGGAAGGGCTGCTGGAGCGCTTGTACACCGCGTTCGAGAGATGTCATAACCTGTCGCGCGGCAAGGAGACCGGGGAGGTGTCCGAGGGGCTGTTCACCGAGGAGATAGAGGGGGAGGTCTTCGCACTGGCCCGCGAGGCGGAGGTTCGGTTGATTGAAGCGTGCAGTCGGCTCGATTTCCAGGCGGCGATTGCCGCCCTGGAGCCGGTCTGCGGGCCGGTCGATACACTTTTCGACGATGTACTGATAATGGACGAGGACCCCGGGGTACGGGTGAACCGGCTGTCCCTGCTGGCCGGCGTCGATGCGCTGTTCAACAGAGTTGCTGATTTTTCGCTGTTGACCTGGGATTAGCTCAATCCTCCCCCCGCGAGGGGGAGGAAGAAAAAATGGAGTTGTGATAAGGCAGAGGGGGGTATGCGAGGTGGGCATTAAGTACGTCTATGACTTCGGAGAGGGAAACAGGGAGATGAAGAACCTGCTGGGCGGAAAAGGGGCGAACCTGGCCGAGATGACCGGCCTGGGGATACCGGTGCCCTCCGGTTTCACGATAACCACGGAGGCGTGTGTCTACTTCTCGGAGAACGGCGCGTACCCACCGGGGCTGGAAGATGAGATATCGAAGCACCTTGACTCGCTGGAGCGGGAAATGGGAAAGAAACTGGGGGACGCGGACGACCCTCTGCTGGTGTCGGTCAGGTCCGGCGCCCGTGTGAGCATGCCCGGGATGATGGATACCGTTCTCAACCTGGGCCTTAATGACGAGTCGGTCGAGGCGCTGGCCCGGCAGACCGGAGACGAGCGCTTCGCCTGCGACTCCTACCGCAGGTTTGTCCAGATGTTCTCCGAGGTCGTCATGGGCGTAGAGGGCGAGGGGCGTCAGGAGGGCAAGCTGTTCGAGAACGCCATCAGCGCGATAAAGGAGGAGAAAGGCGTAACGATGGACACCGAGCTTTCCGCGAGCGACCTGAAGGAGCTTGTCGGGCGGTTCAAGGAGATAACCCGAAAGGAGTCGAGCAGGGAGTTCCCGACAGACCCCAAAGAGCAACTCGACCTGTCCATCAAGGCGGTGTTCGGCTCCTGGAACAACAAGAGGGCGGTCGACTATCGGAAGCTCTACAAGATACCCGCCGACTGGGGAACCGCTGTGAACGTCCAGAGTATGGTGTTTGGTAACAAGGGTGAGAGCTCCGCCACCGGGGTCGCGTTCACCCGCGACGCGGCCACCGGCGAGAGGGTCCGTTACGGGGACTTCCTGATAAACGCCCAGGGAGAGGACGTGGTGGCGGGGGTCCGCAATACCGAGCCCATCTCCAAGCTGTCTGACGAGATGCCGGAAGTGGCGGGCGAACTCGAGAGCATCATGGAAACACTGGAGGAACAGTACAAGGACATGTGCGACATCGAGTTCACGGTGGAGGACGGAACGCTGTGGATGCTTCAGACGCGCATAGGGAAGCGGACCGCGGCCGCCGCCCTCAAGATAGCGGTGGACATGGTGGGCGAGGGCCTCATAACAAAGGAGGAGGCGGTCGGGCGTATAGACCCCGACCAGCTCGACCAGCTTCTGCATCCACAGTTCGACGATGGGGCGGAGTACGAGGTGGTGGCCAGGGGCATGAACGCGTCTCCCGGCGCGGCGGTGGGAAAGGTCGTCTTTGACTCCAACACTGCTGAGAGCAAGGAGGAATCCGGCGAGGATGTCATCCTGGTGCGCTGGGAGACAACGCCCGATGACCTCCATGGCATGGTGGCCAGCCGGGGGATACTGACCAGTCACGGCGGGAAGACCAGCCACGCCGCGGTGGTGGCCAGGGGGATGGGCAAGCCGTGTGTGTGCGGTTGCGACTCGTTGCGCATAGACGAGGAGGACCGTCGCTGCACCATCGGGGGCCACAAGGTGAAGGAAGGCGACGTCATAAGCATCGACGGCACCACCGGTCGGGTGGTCATCGGCCCGGTCTCACTGGTGGAGCCGGAGGTCACCGGCGACTTCGACACCGTGCTCTCCTGGGCGGACGAGATACGGGAGTTGGGGGTCTGGGCCAACGCCGACACCCCCGAGGACGCGGCGCGGGCCAGGGAGTTCGGCGCCGAGGGCATAGGGCTCTGCCGTACCGAGCACATGTTCCTGGGTGACCGGCAACCGATAATACAGCGGATAATCCTGGCCGAGAGCACCGAGGACGCCGGGGATGACCTGGCTACCCTCCTGGAGATCCAGCGAAAGGATTTCGTGGGCATCTTCGAGGCCATGGACGGGCTGCCGGTGACCATCCGCCTCCTGGACCCCCCGCTCCACGAGTTCATGCCTGACGCCACGGACCTGGAGGTTGAGCTTGCCGTCGCCAAGGAGAGGGGGGAGTGCTCACCAGAGGAGATAGAGGAGAAGGAGTGTTACCTGGAAAACGTCATGTCGATGGTCGAGGCGAACCCGATGCTGGGACTCCGGGGCTGCCGTCTGGGGATTACGTTCCCCGAGGAGTACCATATGCAGGTCAGGGCCATCATGGAGGCCGCGCTCGAGCGCAAGGCGGCGGGAGGAGACCCCAGGGTGGAGATAATGATACCGTTGGTTTCCATCTACACCGAGCTAGAGGTGCTCAGGGAAGAGTCTGAGCAGATAATCGAGCAGGTCTTCAAGGAGAAGGGCACGCGGATTGATTACCACATAGGGACGATGATCGAGCTTCCACGGGCAGCGCTTACCGCCGACGAGATAGCGAAGTACGCCGACTTCTTCTCGTTTGGGACAAACGACCTGACCCAGACCACGTTCGGCTTCAGCCGCGACGATATCGAGGCGAAGTTCCTGCCGCTATACCTCAGGCGCAAGATCCTTGTCGACAACCCGTTCGAGACGCTTGACGTCGAAGGGGTGGGCAAGCTGGTCAAGATGGGTGTCGAACTCGGGCGTTCCACCAATCCGGACCTGAAGGTCGGCATCTGCGGCGAACACGGCGGAGACCCCCGGTCGATCAGCTTCTGCTCCGATGCCGGCCTGGATTACGTTTCCTGCTCTCCGTTCAGGGTCCCGGTAGCTAGAATAGCTGCCGCGCAAGCGGCGCTGGAGAAGAAAGCCAAGTCGTAGGGGGTGATTCGATGCTTATCGTAGGGATCAATGGCTCGCCGGACAGGGAAGGTAACACCGCGTACCTGGTGGGTGAGGTCTTAAAAGCGTGCCTGGAACTGGGCGCGGATACAGGGATCATACACGTCATGGACGCTCTGGAGGGACAGGAGAGGCCGTACTGTATCGCCTGCGGGTCGCCGTGTCCGGAGCTGTGCCACCGGAACGCCAACCTGGCCGGCGCTTACGACATAATCCGGAAGGCGGACGCGCTGGTTATAGGAAGCCCGGTCTACTTTGGGACCGTCAGCGCGCAGCTCAAGGCGTTCTGGGACAAGAGCCGGAACCTGCGGGGCGAGAAGGCGCTGGTGGGCATTCCCGGCGGAGCGGTGTCGGTGGCGGCGGCTCGCTTCGGTGGACAGGAGACCACGGTGCGTGCGATACAGGACATCATGCTGATACACGGCATGCGGGTTGTCGGGGATGCCTCGATCGGCACCGGAGGTGGCCACCAGGGCGTATGCGCGCAACGTCCGTCTCGGGACGATGAGTTCGCGCGTGGCCGGGCCAAGGTGCTTGCCGAGGGGCTCGTAGAGGCGGTCAATGAATAGGCCTGACTTATGATGACCGTACGGGAACGGATAGAGAGGACGGAGAGGGAGGTGCTCTCGCCACGGGCCGCCCTGGCGGCCGACACCCGTGGCAGGGAGAGGACCGAGGAGCCGTGCTCCATACGTACCGATTACCAGAGGGACCGCGACCGCATCATCCACTGCAAGGCGTTCAGGCGCCTCAAGCACAAGACGCAGGTGTTTCTCGCCCCCGAGGGCGACCATTACCGAACACGTCTTACACATACCATGGAAGTGGCCCAGATATCGCGCACTATCGCGCGCGCCCTTGCGCTCAACGAGGACCTGACCGAGGCGATCGCCCTGGGGCACGACCTGGGGCACACCCCGTTCGGCCACATCGGGGAGAACGCACTCTCCCAGTACATGCCGGGAGGGTTCAGGCACAACATCCAAGGCCTCAGGGTGGTGGAACACCTGGAGAACGGGGGCATGGGGTTGAACCTCACCTGGGAGGTCCGCGACGGGATCGTCAACCACACCGGAGAGGGGATGCCGGCGACGCTGGAGGGACGGGTCGTACGCACCGCCGATAGGATTGCTTACATCAATCACGATATCGACGACGCGCTGCGGGCTGGTATACTGTGCTTCGAGGACCTGCCCGCCGAGCCCATCGAGGTAATGGGGCGATACCCCAGCCAGAGGATAGACTACCTGGCGCATGACATGGTGGAGAGCAGCAGCGACCTCCAGGCGATTCGCCTGAGCGAGAGGACCAGGGGGCTGATGGACCAGCTTCGAGATTTCCTGTCTAAAAACGTCTACATAGGCTCGGTCGCCAAGACGGAGGAGAACAAGGCGGTTCGTGTGCTGCGTTCGCTGGCGGAGCATTACCAGGAGAACCCCGGCTATCTTCCGGATGAGTTCCAGCCCGGGGATAGCGGCGAACTCCCGATGAGGGTATGTGATTACGTGGCCGGCATGACAGACCGGTACGCGTTGACGAAGTACCGGGAGTTCTTCCTCCCGCATTCGTGGATGGTCGAGTGATCCCTCAAGGAGGCGGAATGCCGGTCGTCGAACAGATTAACTGACGGGTTTATCGGAAGGGCCATGAGTTTTCCTGTGAGGTAGGTGCAGTGTCCCCAGGCGGTAGAATCAAGGATTCCGACGTTGAAGTCGTGCGCGAGCGCACGGATATAGTCCAGCTCATCTCCGAGTACGTGCCGCTCAAGAAGTCGGGGCGTGAGTTCAGGGGCCCATGCCCCTTCCACAAGGAGAAGGACCCGTCCTTCTACGTCAATCCGGCGAAGGGTGTCTACTTCTGCTTCGGGTGCAAGGCGAGCGGGGGAGTGTTCAACTTCGTGATGCAGCTCGAGGGGTTGAAGTTCGTGGAGGCGGTAGAGAGGCTCGCCGACAGGATCGGGTACCAGGTATCCTACGAGAAGTCCACCCCCGCCGATATCCAGAAGCGCACCGAGAAGGACCGGCTGTTCCGGCTCAACCAGACGGCCTCCGACTACTTCCATTACATACTCAAGGAGACGGATGAGGGGCACAGGGCCAGGGAGTACCTGGAGGACAGGGGGTTTACCGGGGAGGTGATCGAGGAGTTCCACCTGGGGTTCGCACCGGCGGGCTGGGAGAACCTTGTCGGTTTCTTGACCAAGAAGGGGTTCACCGCCCCCGAGATAGTCAAGGCGGGACTCGCCCGGCAGCGCGGCGGGGGAAGTGGTGACGGACGCGGCGCCTACGACGTGTTCCGGGACCGGGTCATGTTCCCCATTCTTGACCACCGTGGACGCGTTGTCGCGTTCGGGGGCAGGCGGATGCCGGGGGAGGAGGCGGGTGACGAACCCAAGTATCTGAACTCGCCGGAAACACCGATATACAAGAAGGGCCATACGCTATACGGCTTCCACCAGGCGCGGAGTGTCATGCAGGACGGGCGCGAGTCGATCGTTGTGGAAGGGTACACCGACCTGCTGGCGCTGTGGCAGGTGGGGGTCAGGGACGTGGCGGCCACACTGGGCACAGCCCTGACCGAGAACCATTTCGACCTGTTGAACCGCGTTTCGGACAGTGTCTACCTGGCGTTCGACGCCGACAGTGCCGGAATGGATGCGGCACTGCGCACGGTGGATTTCTGGGGCAGGTTCAGGTTGGATATCTTCGTGGTGATGCTGCCCGAGGGAGAGGACCCCGCCTCGGTCGCCAAAAAAGGTGGAGCGGAGGCGTTCGCCGAAATGAAAGGGAGGGCGGAGGGTCTTCTTGAATTCGCCGTGAGAAAGACGATAGAGGGGTTCGACACCGCGAACCCGATGGGCAGCCGCAGGGCGATGGAGGCGTGCGTCGCCATCCTCTCCAGGGTTTCGAGCGAGGAGATGAAGCCCCTCAGGAACGACCTGGTGCGCAAGATAGGAGGATGGCTGGACATGCCGCCGGAGACAGTAGAGGTGTACTTGAGGGAGGCGTCGAGGGTAGCCGGGAAGCCCGGCAGGCCCGGCATGGGCTTACGGAAGGCTGTGCTGTGGGAGAAGGTGGAAAAGGAGGCGCTGAGGGTCTTGCTGCACGACCTGGACGCTCTCAGGGAGCACCAGTACCTGGACGATGACTTTTTTTCGAACCAGGACAATAGAAAAATACTTCAGTTGCTAAAGGAAATCCCTGTTTATGACGAAGTAGTTCCACAGGCGGAATTCGATTCATTGACACAGCGAATGGTTGAAGGCATCGCCGATGAGGGGTTGCGCGGTAAGGTTTCACGCCTATTGATGGAATCACCTCCCGAGTGCAAACCAGGATATGAGGACACTGTCTTTGACAGGCTGGAGTATTTGTTCTATAAGAGGCGGAAACACCAGGTAGAACTCGACATTGGCAGGACCAACAAGAAGCTTGAACCGAAGAAGTACGAGTCTCTCTGCGGCCAGCTTCTCGAGATCGAGCAGGTTATGAAGCAGTTGTTCCCCTACGACCATGGTTGATCAATGCCCACCGGGGCGCAGGCAGGGTGGTGACGCGGTTTAAATGGCGGAAGATTGGAAAGACCTCGACATAGAGGAGTTCCGTGAGCTTGTTGCTCTGGGCAAGGAGAAGGGATTCCTTTCCACCGACGAGATCGTGGAACGCTTGAAGTCGGTTGAGCTCACAACGGAGCAGGAGGACAGCATATTCGTCAGGCTTTCCGATATGGAGATCGAGATAACCGACGAGGTAGTCGAGGAGATACGGCAGGAGGACACCGCCAAGAAGAAGAAGAAGAAGCCGAAGAAGCGGGCGGGCGCGAGCCTCGATTTTGCGGTGCATCCGGTGACCAATGACCCTGTCCGCATGTACCTTAAGGAGATCGGCAAGGTGTCCCTGCTTAAGGCACCCCAGGAGGTGTCCCTGGCTAAGAGGATCGAGGCGGGTGAGGAATCCGCGCTTAAGCTGGCGGCCGACAGTAAGCTGAAGAGCGCGCAGATCGAGAAGCTGGAGGAGATCGAGGCCGACGGCGTCGTAGCCAAGAAGAAACTGGTGGAAGCCAACCTGCGGTTGGTTGTCAGTATTGCCAAGAGGTACGTGGGCAGGGGGATGCTGTTTCTGGACCTTATCCAGGAAGGCAACCTGGGGCTCATCCGCGCCGTTGAGAAGTTTGACTACAGCAAAGGCTATAAGTTCAGCACCTACGCCACCTGGTGGATCAGGCAGGCCATAACCAGGGCCATAGCGGACCAGGCGCGGACGATTCGAATCCCTGTTCACATGGTGGAAACCATCAACAAGCTCATCCGGGTCCAGCGCCAGCTCCTGCAGGACCTGGGGCGGGAACCGCTTCCCGAGGAGATCGCGAGGGAGATGGAGCTTCCATCCGAGAAGGTCAGGGAGATACTGAAGGTGAGCCAGGAGCCGGTTTCGCTGGAGACCCCCATCGGTGAGGAGGAGGACAGCCATCTGGGGGACTTCATAGAGGACTCGGGAGCGGTCGTCCCGGTGGACGCGGCCGCGTTCAAGCTGCTCCAGGAGCAACTCGAGGACGTCCTGGACGATCTGAACACACGTGAGAAGAGGGTCATCCAGTTGAGGTTCGGGCTCTTGGACGGGCAGCCCCGGACCCTGGAGGAGGTAGGGCGTGTCTTTGGTGTCACCCGCGAGCGCATCCGCCAGATCGAGTCCAAGACTCTCTCCAAGCTTCGGCACCCGTCCCGGAGCGGCCGGCTCAGGGATTACATGGACGAGTAACACCCACATCGATCTGACTCGTAGCGCCGGCATCGCTTATCCTCTTGAGCCGGGACTTTAGTCCCGGTCCCTCTGGAATCCGTTTCCCTTGTAGCGCCAGCATCTTGCCGGCTTCCGGTGCTCCCTTGTAGCGCCAGCATCCTGCCGGCTTCCGGTGCTCCCTTGTAGCGCCGGCATCTTGCCGGCTTCCGGTGCTCCCTTGTAGCGCCGGCATCTTGCCGGCTTCTGAACAAGACGATGGCCGGTCGAAAACAGGCGATCAGGTTGCCCTCCGATTCCTTGCGTTTCGAATGGGGCGGGGGGTAGCATAAGCAGTATGACCGGGGAGAGCCGGAAACACGGAGAAGCATCAATAGCCGATACAGGTGTGAACAGGGCAACTCTTGACGAGCAGTACCTGAGGTACAACAGAAGAGAGTTCGTGCAACCCGACCCCCTGGAGTAGATCCACGCGAATTGACAAGGGTCAATGCCGGGGAGGGCGCGATGTGGTATTTGTTCATGAGTGTGCCAGTTGAAGAGAGGGATGGCGTGATCCGGGGGGATGCGGACTAAACGGTATGCGCACTAAAGTGCGCACTCAAAAGAGGAGGGGTTATGGCTGAATTGAAGGGATCGAAGACCGAGAAGAACCTGATGGCCGCTTTTGCCGGTGAGTCACAGGCGCGAAACCGCTATACTTACTTCGCCGGCAAGGCGCGCAAGGAGGGGTTCATCCAGATAGCCGACATCTTCACCGAGACCGCGGGCCAGGAGAAGGAGCACGCCGAGCGCGAGTTCAAGTTCATGGCGGGCGGGACGGCGAAGATCACGGCCGCGTTCCCGGCAGGCGTCATCGGCTCTACCGCCGAGAACTTGAAGGCGGCCGCCGGGGGCGAGAATTACGAGTGGACCGAGATGTACCCGTCGTTCGCCGAGACCGCCCGCGAGGAAGGCTTCGATGAGATAGCCGGCGTTTTCGAGTCAATCGCGGTCGCCGAGAAGCAGCACGAGAAGCGCTACCTGGGGCTCCTCGCGAATATCGAGGACGGCACCGTGTTCAAGAAGGAAAAGCCGGTGACCTGGCGGTGCCGCAACTGTGGGTACATACACGAGGGCACTGAGGCGCCGGAGAAATGTCCCGCCTGCGCGCACCCGCAGGCGTACTTCGAGCTGTTGGGTGAGAACTGGTAAAGGTCTGCATGCAGGCAGGAAGCGAGAAGGAGGAGTGCTATGGCCGAGAGATATGAGGTATATAAATGCGAGCTGTGCGGGAACATCGTAGCGGTGCTGCACGGGGGTAAAGGAGAGCTGGTGTGCTGCGGGCAACCGATGGTCCTCAAGGGCGAGAACACCACCGACGCCGCGGTGGAGAAGCACGTTCCGGTTATGGAGAAGGTTGACGGTGGCGTCAGGGTCAAGGTCGGAACTGTCGCCCACCCGATGACCGATGAGCATTACATAGAGTGGATACAGGTAAGGTCCGACGGCGAGGGATGCAGATATTTCCTCCAGCCCGGCGACGAGCCCGAGGCCCTGTTCGAGTCCGGCGGCGAGGCGACTACCGCCCGCGCCTACTGCAACATCCACGGCCTCTGGAGGGGAGAGGGCTGATAGCATGCCGGCTCCCTTTGAGGCAGTAAAGGTAAGCGAGCATGTCTACTGGGTGGGGGCGATTGACTGGGGCATCAGGGATTTCCACGGGTACTCCACGTCTCGCGGCTCCACCTATAACGCGTACCTCATCGTAGCCGATGACATTATCCTGGTGGACACTGTCAAAGCCCCGTTCAAGGACGAGTTGCTCAGCCGGGTGGCATCGGTGGTGGACCCCCACGATATCCGGTACGTAATATCGCTCCACTCCGAGATGGACCATACGGGGTCGCTCCCCCAGGTGCTGCGGGAAGTGGAACCGGAGAAGGTGTTCGCATCCAGGATGGGGGTGAAGGCTCTCACCGACCACTTCCACATGGATAGGGAGATAATAGCCGTGGGGGACGGTGATATCCTGGCGCTGGGTGGGGTGGACCTGACTTTCCTGGAGACCCGGATGCTCCACTGGCCTGACAGCATGGTGGCCTACCTGGCCCGGGACCACCTGCTTTTTTCCCAGGACGGCTTCGGCATGCACCTGGCGGCCTCCGAACGGTTCGCCGACGAGATTCCCGATAGCGTGCTGGTGGAGGAGGGGGAGAGGTACTTCGCCAACATCCTGCTTCCGTTCAGCCCCCTGGTGCTGAAACTGCTGGAGAGGGTGAGTAACCTGGGTGTGGAGATAGACATCATCGCCCCCGACCACGGCCCGATATGGAGGGAGGACCTCGGCAAGATCCTGGGTCTTTACTCGAAGTGGGCAACCCAGGAGCCTGCCAATAAGGCGGTGGTGGTGTTCGACACGATGTGGGGCAGCACCGAGAAGATGGCCGGGGCCATCGGTGAGGCGATGACCAGGGGTGGGTTAAAGGTGGTGCTACTGCCGCTCAAGTCAAGCCATAGGAGCGATGTCGCGGCGCAACTGCTTGGCGCGGGGGCGCTGCTGGTCGGCACCCCCACTATAAACAACATGATGTTCCCCACGGTGGCAGATGTGCTGACGTACCTCGAGGGCCTCAAGCCGAAGAACCTGGTGGGGGCTGCGTTCGGCTCCTACGGCTGGAGTGGCGAAGGCGCAAAGCTGGTGGGGGAGGCCCTGGACCGGATGGATGTTGAGCAAGTGCGGGACCCGGTCAGAGTGAAGTACGTGCCCGACGACGAGGCACTGGAGGCATGCGGCGACCTCGGGGCCGCGGTGGCGAAACGAATGAAGGAGGTTGCGAATGAGTGATTTCGACCCCAGGGCGTTATGGAGCTTGAGCTACGGCATCTACGTGGTCACCTCTTGCCATGAGGGGAAGGCCAACGGCCAGATAGCCAACACGGTGATACAGGTAACCGCCGAGCCGCCACGGGTAGCGGTGGCCATCAACAAGGAGAACTACACCCACGAACTCATCTCCGGAAGCGGCGTGTTCGCGGCCTCGGTGCTGGAGGAAACGACACCTCTCAACTTCATAGGGCACTTCGGGTTCAATACCGGCAAAGAGATGGATAAGCTCTCCGGCATCGCCGCGGATGAGGGCGTTACCGGTTGCCCGGTGGTAACCGGGAACGCGGTCTCGGTATTCGAGGCCAGGGTGTTCGACACGGTTGACGCGGGAACCCATACCATCTTTGTCGCCGACGTGGTGAGCGGCAGGGTCCTGAACGACGGCAAACCCATGACTTACGCGGAGTACCACGCCAGGAAGGGGAAGGCCCCCAGGAAGGCGCCGACCTACAGGCCCCCCGAGACTAAAGAGGAAGAGAAGGCGAAAGGGGAAACATCGATGAAGAAGTACGTTTGCGATGTCTGCGGTTACGAGTACGACCCGGCCGACGGCGACCCGGAGAGCGATATCAAGCCGGGCACCGCGTTCGAGGACCTGCCCGAGGACTGGGTCTGCCCGGTGTGCGGTGCCGGCAAGGAAGAGTTCAGTCCGGAGGAGTAGACTGCGCGTCAGGGCAACTCCGGGTAGAGTAATAAGGACCCTTGACTCTCCATTAGCTTAGAGTGCGGTTTCCGCTAAAGGCGAAGTGGAGCTGAAGCACGGCGTTTTGAGAAATGGAGGGGTTTGGATGTCGGAAAAAACCAGCGAGAACCTTCACGCCGCCTACGAGGGCGAATCCAAGGCGGTTGTCCGGCTCAAGGTGTTCGCCGAGAAAGCGGAAGAGGAGGGCTACCCTGAAGTGGCGAGGTTGTTCCGGGCCATATCGGAATCGGAGGCAATTCATGCCCGAAACAACCTCAGGCTCCTGGACGTGGTCAAGGATACCGAGACCAATCTCTCGGAATCGTTCGCCCGCGAGACAAAGGTGGCAGCGGTTGGATACGGGAGTTTCATACCGGTTGCCGAGAGCGAGGGAAACGGGAAAGCCGTTACCATGTTCACCTGGGCCCGTGACGTAGAGGAAGTACACGCGGGACTCTATGAAAAGGCCCTTGAGCACCTGCTTGCCGAAGAGTTGCCCACCTACTACATATGCGGGGTTTGTGGTTACGTGTCCGACGGGAGCCTTCCGGACAGGTGCCCCGTTTGTGGAGCCCCCGCGGACAGGTTCTTCACGCAGGAGTAGACAGGTGAGATCGGCCTGGGTGGAGGTCTTGACAATCCCGGTCATATTGGTATTCTAGTACTATAATACCTGAGTTACTACTATCAAGTAGTCACCGGCCGGACCCGGACTGTGAAAAGTAACCGGGTTGTCAGAAACGGCGATCCCGGGCCCGAGTGCCGTGGTCCTGCCGGCGGATAAGCGAGGAAAGGGGCGTTTTATCTTTTGCTTTCAGTGCCAGGAAACGGTGAAGAACACCGGATGTACGAAGAGGGGGGTCTGCGGTAAGCAGGAGGAGACCGCCGACCTTATAGACCTGTTGATATACGTGCTCAGGGGGATATCCATCTACGCCGGCAAGTTGGGGGAACTGGGCGCCCCTGACAGGGAAGCCGGCCCGTTCGTGGCCGGGGCTCTTTTTACCACCATCACCAACGCCAACTGGGACAACCGGAGGTTTATCAGCCTGATCAGGGAGGGCATCGAGTTACGGAAGTGCCTCGAGGAGGAGTTCCTGGCTGCATACAGGGAGAAGGAGGGCGAGGAGTTCTCCGGGGACCTGCACGACTCCGCGACCTGGTACTCTGACGACGAGGCGGAGTTCATGACCAAGGCGAAGGAGGTCGGCGTACTTGCGACAGAAAACGAGGACGTCCGCTCGCTACGCGAGCTTCTCATCATCGGGACAAAAGGTATAGCCGCCTACGCGGACCATGCGGCGGTCCTGGGCTTCGAGAAGGACGAGATCTACTCGTTCATCCTGGAAGCCCTGGCGTCGACCACCAGGGACCTGTCCACTGAGGAGATGGTGGGGCTGGTTATGAAGGCGGGAGAGGTCGCGGTGGACACCATGGCGCTGCTGGACGAGGCCAACACCTCCACCTACGGGAACCCCGAGATCACCGAGGTCGATATCGGGGTCCGGGGCAACCCGGGTATCCTCATCAGCGGCCACGACCTCAAGGACCTGGAGGAGTTACTCGCACAGACCGAGGGGACCGGCGTTGACGTCTATACTCACGGGGAGATGCTTCCGGCGAACTACTATCCCTCTTTCAAGAAGTACGAGCAGTTCGTGGGTAACTACGGCGGTTCCTGGTGGCACCAGGGGAAGGAGTTCGAGTCGTTCAACGGGCCCATTCTCCTGACCACCAACTGCCTGATACCGATAAAGGGTCCGTACGGGGATCGGCTTTTCACTACCGGGATGGTTGGATACCCCGGGGTGACCCATATTCCCGACAGGGCTGAAGGCGGCAAGAAAGATCTCAGTGAGATCATCGAGCTGGCAAAGAAGTGCGAGCCCCCGACCGAGATCGAGACCGGCAAGATAGTCGGGGGGTTCGCCCACAACCAGGTCCTGGCGCTTGCCGACAAGGTGGTGGACGCGGTGAAGTCTGGAGCGATCAAGCGGTTCGTGGTCATGGCCGGCTGCGACGGGCGCCAGAAGAGCAGGGCTTACTACACCGAGGTCGCAGAGTCGTTGCCGCCGGATGCGGTTATACTGACCGCCGGTTGCGCCAAGTACCGGTACAACAAGCTCAACCTGGGGGATATCGACGGGATTCCCCGCGTGCTTGACGCCGGGCAGTGTAACGACTCCTACTCGCTGGCCGTAATCGCCCTCAAGCTGAAAGAGGTTTTCGAACTCGAGGACATAAACGACCTGCCGATCTCCTACGACATCGCCTGGTACGAGCAGAAGGCGGTGGCGGTACTCCTCGCCCTCCTGCACCTTGGTGTAAAGGGTATTCGCCTGGGGCCCACGATTCCCGCTTTCCTTTCCGAGAACGTGGTGAATGTCCTGGTGGAGAACTTCGACATCAAGCCCATCGCTGATGTAGAGACCGACGTGGCCGCAATAATGGCCGGAGAGTAATCAACCGTGAGCGTTGACAATCATTACACAAGTGGAATACCAGTATCATGATTATCGAGTAGTGGAAGGTGGGCATCGAGTTGTCAAGCGTGATCAAGATATCGGAAGCGGCGTCACTGGGACTGCACGCGATGGTCCTGCTGGCGGACGAGCCGGGGAAGCCCGTTTCGACACCCGAGATTGCCGGAAGACTGGGGGTATCGGAGGCGCACCTGTCGAAGGTCCTCCAGAGGCTTGCCCGGGCGGGCCTGGTCGTGTCGGTCCGGGGGCCCGGAGGGGGGTTCACCCTGGCGGAGAAGAACGGCGATACAACCCTCCTGGAGGTGTACGAGTCCATCGACGGCCCACTGTCGGATAGCACCTGCCTGTTGGGCACCCCGGCCTGCTGCGGGGAGCGCTGCATCCTGGGGGGACTGCTGGAGGCCACCAACCGGGAGGTCAGGGAGTACCTGGAAAGCAACACCTTGTCCGAGCTTACGTGCGTCTACGGGGGGAAGAATGGCGACTAGGAAAGTGATACTGATAGACGAGGACGAATGCGACGGATGCGGCAAGTGTGTCCCCGCCTGCCATGAAGGGGCTATCCAGATAGTCGACGGCAAGGCACGCCTGGTAAGCGATGTCTACTGCGACGGCCTGGGGGATTGCCTGGGGGAGTGTCCCCGGGGAGCCATCACCATCGAGGAGAGAGAGGCGGCGGAGTTCGATCCCGAGGCGGTGCGCAGGCACCTGGAGGGGGATGTGGGAGAGGGGCGGGAAGCGGAAGAGGAGCTTGCCTGCGGCTGTCCCGGTTCGGCGACGCAGGTGATCGAGCGGTGCGAGTTACAGGACAAGATGGGAGAGCCGGGAGAAAAGGCGGTGGTGCCCTCCCGCCTCACCAACTGGCCGGTGCAGATAATGCTCATCCCGGCCAGCGCTCCATACCTTGACGGAGCGAAACTGCTCATCGCAGCCGACTGCGTCGCGTTCTCCCTGGCCGATTTCCACCAGCGATTCCTGGAGGACAGGATACTGATGGTTGGGTGCCCCAAGCTGGACAACGCCGACTTCTACCGGCGCAAGCTGGCGCAGATATTCATACAGAACGACATCAAGTCGATAGACGTCGTCTACATGGAGGTGCCGTGCTGCTTCGGGATAGTGCATCTGGTGCATGAGTCACTCAAGGAGTCGGGAAAGGACATACCTCTCACGTTCACCAAGATAGGCATCAAAGGTGACGTGATTCAAACCGCGCGGGACGGGGAAGATGGTGAGGGATAATGGAGTTCAGGTGCCCCGGTCAAAACACGCTGTTCTGGAAGCCGGAGGACATCTTCGAGACGCCGTGCCCCGTCTGCGACTACTCGGTGGAGTTCTTCAAGGACGATATGACCAGGAAGTGCACCAACTGTGGCTATGAGTTCAAGAATCCCAAGCTGGACCTGGGCTGCGCCGAGTGGTGTCCTTTTGCCGATAAGTGCATGGCGGCGATGGGAAAGGAACTGCCGGGGCAGGAAGGTTCCGGTCCGCCCGCACCAGAGTGACGTTGCCCGCAACACCCACGTTATTTATAATGTGGTGTAGTGTAGCCGCTAAGTACCCGTTCCCCGGTAGCTCAATCGGTAGAGTAGGCGGCTGTTAACCGCTTGGTTGTAGGTTCGAATCCTACCCGGGGAGCCAAACTCCGTAGGACTATCCCCGGGAATGAATGGTGAGAGCATGGCGGAACTAATCCTGGTAAACGAGCTTGACCAACAGATCGGAACGGCGGATAGATCGCGATGCCACTCCGGAAAAGGGATTCTGCATCGAGCGTTCACGATCTTTGTATTTAATCAGGATGGGCAGGTGCTGATTCAGAAGAGGAGCAAGGGCAAGACCTTGTGGCCTTGCACCTGGGAGACCTCCTGTTCCGGTCATCCGGTTGTCGGCGAAGACCTGGTGGCTGCCGCTCAAAAAAGACTCCAGGAGGAACTGGGGGTTCGTACAGAGCTTGAAACCCATGGGAGGTTCCAGTATCAAGCCTCGTATGAAGATGAAGGCTCCGAGAATGAAATCTGCTTCGTTCTTGCCGGGAAGTACGATGGAGTGATACGGCCGGATCTTCAGGAGGTCTCGGAGTGCAGGTGGGTGGACGCGAATGAACTGAAAGGGGAGATCGCGGATAGCCGCGATGAGCATGCTCCCTGGCTGATAACCGGCCTGGAGGTGGTTTCAAGTCAGGGCGGCACTGACGGCTGACCGCCCCAGGCGACACGTCTTCAAGGACCCCCGGCTCTAATCCCCCCGTGGGGAACCGGACCTCATTTGCCACACAGGGGACTTCGGATTCATCTACGAGCTGGCCGCTTCGCCTGGCCGCAGCAGCAGAAATCGCATGCGCGTACGCGTTATTGATCGTTCGAGGTTTTGCTTCAGTAGGCGGCCTGAACGGCCTGTTCCATTAAAGAGATTTCTTCATCCGATAGGAAATCGAAGTGGCTTAAGCGCTTCCGTGCGGAGAGTCGACCATTGTTTTGCAGGCAGAAGCGAATGAACAGATCAATTTTTCGGTCGGGCATGTCCACGATCTCCTGGATGGCTCTCTTGGTCTCATCGTAGCTGGCCAGGAACTCCAATTCGCGGGCGAGTTCCGTGTCGATGGTCTGGTCAATGAAGCGGAAGAGTGCCTCCGCCTGAGGCGTTATATCGATATAGCGGTACCACCTGGCCGTATCATTATGAACTGTCATGAGGCCTTCTTCGTCGAGCGAGTGTTCCACCAAGGCCATAAGATGCCTGGAGAACGCTTCCAGGGAGGCGTCATAGTCGGCAGGGTATTTCAGCATGGGTGCCGATACGGGAAACATGACTCCTTCGGGTGTAAAGCTTCGTCGGGCAAGAATATTGTGGATCAGGAAGCGGTGGATTCGACCATTGCCGTCCTCGAATGGGTGCAGAAAAACGAATCCATAGGCGATGGCGGCGGCGTGAATCACGGCGGATACGTTTCCTGCGTCCATGCGCTTGTGGGCGGTTACCAGGCCTTCCATCAGGTCGGGCAGATCTTCAGGCTTCGGACATGCGAAGTGTATCTTTTCTTTCTGCCAGGCGATTGTCTCGCCGACATAATTCTGGCTCAATCGGTAGTCGGAATCGCGAAACCGTGGATCAACAACGCGATTCTGAAGCTCGATCAATTGCGTTTTTTCACAAAAGTCCTCTTGCTCAGCCAGTTGAAGCAGCGTCACGAAGCGCTCGGTCCGGGTCGAGGTGGGCTTGATGTGTTCGATCTCGAAGGACGATCTCGTCTCCTTGGTGTAGAGGTAGCCGAGTGCCCGCTTCAGCAACTCCGGGGAATAGGCAGACACGATTTGACGGCACCGCTTGGGAAGGTCGACCGTTTCGAAGTCGCGAAGGGTATCGGTGCGGCGAACCGTCGGGCAGAATCGGCGACAGCCCAACAGATTATCGTTGATCCGCTGACGACGAACTTGGCGGGCCGGTGTGACCACGTAGTATTCGTCCGGCTCGAGCAGGTCGATGTAGGTACCCCACTTAACGTCATCCAGCGGGAGCGTTTTACCTGTCAGGAACTCGTACAGGAACCAAAGCCGCCTGGCGTACTTGCCGAGCGGTTTGGACCGGACATATTCGAGAATACCTTCCTCTGCTACTTCCGGAAACAGGCTGGCGAGTATTGCGAGATTCGTACCATCATACTTGAGCGCGAATTCAAGATGGTCGCCCAGCGTATCCCCCGGCCAGTATGGGGGCGAGTAGACCTCCTCGATCGCGCCCCCGGTCGAGTGAATCCGGTGGACTCCACTAGTCGTGATAAAGGACCTGTGGCAGTTCGGGATAACGTCGAGATCGTACCGATCGATAAGTGCAGCATATCCTGCGAGCCTGTGTGTCGGTTTATCCTGATCGTTTTCATCCATGCCATCCTCCAGAAAAACAGTTACAATACAAACAATATAGTTATATATAGTACAATGTCAAGAAATATGTTTACGGCCGGCCACAGGCCATCACTCACAAGAAAAACGATTATGTGGCAGAAAAATGATTACAAATGAACAGCCGCAAAGAATAACGGTTACAGTCAGATCGCTGAAATGAGACTCCCTACGGTAAACGAGTCAGTGACAACTGAGCCATATGTCGCAATCCCATTTGGATTAAATGTGGACCTACCCATCAGCAACGACCAGAACCCGAGGGAACCCACGAGCAACCATAAGCAACCAACAAGCACTAACGATCCCCATAACCAGGCGAAACCACGGCCACCCACCGCGAACCATGCAGCACCACCCTGCACGAGGAGAAACATGCATGAATAGTATTCCTAATCCCTGTGCGTAGATTCGTCATGCCTGGATGTTTTCTGAAGTACTATAGGTCTGGAAACAAGGTAGAGCATTTGAAAAGGTGATATAGTGACCATGCAAATATTCGAAATCTAACTGGGCACCCTGCTAATTTGCTAACATTTCTGCAAACATTCGAGTTGGTATCAGATGGTATTCGCTGGTACGTGATAGGACGGTGAACCTTCACGAATGCCTTTATCTAGGGAAGAAATGGCACTATTTGGGATGAGATGGTACAGTCTGGTAGGGGCCGTTGTAGGAATACGACCTACCCGTGCATCTTCGAATCCTACCCGGGGAGCCAGAAGCAGTACCGCCCGTTTCCGCGCTGCATGCACGGCTACGGGTTGTGCCTCTGGCGACTGGGGCGCTTCGACGAGGCCGAGCGCGTCTTCAACCGGATGCTCTGGCTCAACCCCACGGACAACCAGGGTGTGCGGTTCCTGTTCACGGACGTCAAGGCAGGGAAAGCCTGTGAAGATCATCGAGACGAATGGTGAAGCTTTTCTCGTGCGGACCGAGGTACGATGCTGATGGACGAAGCCAAGCTTATAGAAAAGCTCCGCCTCATCGAGGCGCTCTTCGCCGGCGCGGCGACCGAGGGCGAAAAGGTAGCGGCCGAGAGGGCCAAGCAGCGAATCCTGGAGCGGTTGAGATCATATGAGCGGGAGGATCCGCCGGTCGAGTACAGGTTCGCCATGGATGACATGTGGTCGCGCAAAGTGTTCGTTGCCATGCTTCGCCGCTACGGGATCAGGCCTTATCGGTATAGGGGCCAGCGTTACACTACGGTGATGGCGAGATTATCGAAGAGGTTCGTCGATGAGACGCTGTGGCCCGAGTTCCAGGAAATCTCCGAGACGCTGCGGACATACCTGTCCGAGGTGACCGACCGTGTTGTTTCCCAGGTCATTCACCAGGATAGCTCCGAGGCCGATGTCGTGGAGGAACCGCTGCCGCTCCCACCCGCGGCCGGCGATGGCAATTAGGTGCCCACAACATCATCGGTGCATCAGGGCCAATCAGCTCGAGACGAAACCGCGACCCCGAAAGGCAGTGATACGAGGTTAGCAGGGGATCGCCCGAAGCGAAAGTAAAAGAAACGCAAGAAACGCAAACGACGCCGAGAATCATATCGGCGTAGTTGTTCAGAAGGCAGTAGGATGGACTTGGAGAACCTCGGCGATCTTACCGACTCTGACGACGAGGACATAGTCGAGGCGGCCTTCGAAGCGCTGGCCATGGCTGAGGGAATATGAAGGTCAAGATGAAAAAGATGACAATGAGTACTTCCACCGAGAGAGTACTGCCAGGCTCCAAGAAGGAGCCATAAGCCGAGCAAGCACCGCTGAAGATCACATGCGGCACCGCGCGTCACGCGGCGATCATAGCACACGAGGTGCGTCGAATGGCCAAGAAGGAAAGGAAACCGAGCCAGAAGATGCAGGCCTGGATAGACGCTCGTAAGTGACACCACCTCTCCCACGCTCAGGCCCAGATGGCTCGAGAGCTAGGGATGAATCCGAAAAAACTCGGCAAGAAGGACAACCACGACCACGAGCTGTGGAAGATGCCGCTCAAGCAGTACATCGAGCATCTCTACTTCAAGCGGTTCGGCAAGGAACGTCCGGATGTCGTTTTGTCCATCGAGGAGATAATCCGACGCGACGAGGAGAAGAAGGCTCGGAGGCGCGAGGCGAAACTGCGGGCTCGGCAGGGCGACGGTATCGAAGGCAGGAGTTCGAATTGAGGTTTCCATGAGCGAGTACCAGTATTACGAATTCCATGCCGTGGATCGCCCGCTGACGCAGAAGCAGATGGCCGAGCTGCGGCGCTTCTCGTCCCGAGCGCGGATTACGCCGAGCAGCTTCGTCAACGTCTACAACTGGGGTAGCTTCAAGGGCGATCCGGAGATGTGGATGGAGAAGCACTTCGACGCCTTCCTCTACCTGGCCAACAGGGGCAGCCGGTGGTTCATGCTCCGCGTACCGGCGAGGCTACTCGAAGCCGACATCGTGTCGCCCTACTGTGCCGAAGACAACCTGTCGTGCCGCACCAAGGGCGACCATCTCATCCTCTCGTTTCACTCCGAGGAAGAAGACTGCGAATGGGCCGCGGGAGAAGGCCAGGCGCGAACGAGAGCGCGCCGCCAAACGGAAGAAGCACCTCGAGTCGCTTGTCGGAAAGGAGGCCGGTATATGGGCCGAGGTCGATCAGCTCATCGCCACGCGGCAACCCAAACGGTACGACGAGGCGGTATCCCTTCTCCAGGACCTCCATGATCTCGCCGACATGCAAGGTAGGAGATCAGAGTTCTTGCTGGGAATGAACACCCTGTACAGCGAGCACACGAGGAAGACTACCCTTGTGGAGAGGTTCCGGAAGGCGGAGCTAACTGGTTGAGACGGCAAGCTTGGTGGTCTTCCCGCCGAAGTGGTTACGATTGTCCCGTTGTTTGAAAAGCATGGAGAATTGCCGTAGTATTTCTATCGTGATGGTCCACAGAAGAAATAGTGCGGTTATTCGTTGGGAACAAACAATGTCCAGAGAGAATCTAGTCCATACGGGGTCAGGGATGGAACTGGTTAGAAGGCTGGTTGCGGAGAAACTCCGGGCCATCCTTCAGTACGTCGAGAAACTCCAGGAGCGCGGTTGGAGCAGGTCCCGTGCGCGCGATTACTATGACCTCTGGCGCGTGCTGGGAGCCTACAAGGAGCAGGTGGACCTCTCCGACTTCGCGTCCTTCCTGCGCGAGAAGTGTGCCATCCGTAACGTGACGTTTCAGGTACCGGATGATTTCTTTGACGAAACCATGCTCGCCTACATCGAGAAGACCTGGAATCAGTGGCTTGGCCCGCTTGTACCCGGACTTCCTTCAAGACCGTGATCGGCTGTCTGCGCTCACAGATGAACACACTCGTTCCCACCGAGAAGTAACCGAGTCATTTCATCATATGACTGAAGGAAGAGGCATCGAAGGAAGAAGCAGGGAGAAAAGAGGAGCAGCCGTGGACAAGTTCGGGGATAAAGCCAGTTTCATCTGGTCGGTCGCTGACCTCCTGCGCGGGCCGTACCGGCCCAACCAGTACAAGGATGTCATGCTCCCCATGACCGTCCTGCGCCGCCTTGACTGCGTCCTGGAGCCAACCAAGGACAAAGTCCTGGCAAAGTTGAAAAGCATGAAAGGCGGCAAGGTCAAGAACCTGGAGCCGATACTCAACAAGGTGGCCGGGCAGGCGTTTCACAACACCAGTCGCTTCACGTTCGAGAAGCTGAAGGGCGACCCGGATAACATCGCCGCCAACCTGACCAACTACATCAAGGGCTTCTCCAGCCGCGCCCGCGAGATCATCGAGCAGTTCGGCTTCGAGGAGCACATTGCAAGCCTCGACAAGGCCGACCGCCTGTATCTCGTGGTTTCCAAGTTTTGCGAGATCGACCTGCATCCCGACGTGGTGCCCAACATCGAGATGGGTTACATCTTCGAGGAGCTTATCAGGCGTTTCAACGAGGCCAGCAACGAGGAGGCGGGCGACCACTTCACGCCTCGCGAGGTCATCCGCCTGATGGTGAACCTCATCTTTCTCCCGGACGATGACATGCTCACCACCAGGGGCATTGTGAAGACGCTCTTCGACCCCGCCTGCGGAACGGGCGGGATGCTCTCGGTTGCCGAGGAGTACGTTCGCGAACTCAACCCTGACGCACGGCTCGAGGCCTTCGGCCAGGACTACAACCCCCAGGCTTACGCCATCTGCGGGTCGGACATGATGATCAAGGGCCAGAACATCGACCACATCGCCTTCGGGGACAGCTTCACCGAGGACCACTTCACGCGAAAGAACTTCGACTACATGCTGGCGAATCCGCCATTCGGTGTGGAGTGGAAGCCGGAGGTGGATTTCATCAAGAGGGAACACCAGGAGCAGGGGTTCGGGGGGCGTTTCGGGGCCGGATTGCCGCGCATCAACGATGGGTCGTTTCTTTTCCTCCAGCACATGATAAGCAAGATGAAGGACCCGGAGGAGAGCGGAACTCGCCTTGCCATCGTCTTCAACGGCTCGCCCCTCTTCACTGGAGCAGCCGGTTCCGGTGAAAGTGAGATACGCCGCTGGATTATCGAGAACGACTGGCTGGAGGCAATCGTGGCCCTGCCGGACCAGCTTTTCTACAACACCGGCATCTACACCTATCTCTGGATCGTCACAAACCGCAAGGAGCCGTGGCGCCGGGGCAAGATTCAACTGGTGGACGCCACGGGCTTCTTCAAGAAGATGCGAAAGAGCCTCGGGAACAAGCGCAACGAGATCGGTGAAGACCAGCGGGGCGAGATAACCCGCCTGTACGGTGATTTCGAGGAGTGTGAGTTCGTACGCGTCTTCGACAACGCCGATTTCGGCTACCGGCGGATCACCGTGGAGCGCCCCCTGAGGTTGAACTTCGCCGTAAGGAAGCAACGCCTTGCGCGCGTGAAGGAAACAAAGCCGTTTATCAATCTGGCTACCAGCAAGAAACGGAAAGGCACGGAGGCGGCCGAGGCGGAGATCGCGGCCGGCAAGCGTCTGCAGCAGTCCATCCTGAGAGCGCTGGCGACACTGTCGGACCTGGTTGTCGCGAAGAACCGCGACGCATTCAGGACCGTAGTAACGGCGGCGTTAGAGGACGCGGGCATCAGGGTGCCCGCTTCGCTCTTCAAGGCGATTATCACGGCGCTTTCCGAGCGGGACGAGATGGCGGACATATGCACGGATACCAGGAATAACCCGGAGCCCGACCCGGAACTACGGGATCACGAGAACGTGCCGCTGGGGGAAGACGTGGGAGAGTACATGGAGCGCGAGGTGCTGCCGCACGTGCCGGACGCCTGGATTGACCAGTCCAAGACAAAGGTGGGCTACGAGATCAACTTTAACCGTTACTTCTACAAGTACACGCCGCCGCGCCCGCTGGAGGAGATCGAAGCGGATCTCAAGCAGATCGAGAAGGAAATCGCGGACATGCTTGCGGAGGTTACGGAATGACGGAAAACCTGCCCGTCCCGGACGATTCCAAGATAATGATTTATCAGTCCGATTCCGGCGAGACCCGGCTTGAAGTGCGGCTTCAGGACGAAACCGTCTGGCTGACGCAGAAGCTGATGTCGGAGTTGTTCGAAAAGGATGTTCGAACAATCAACGAACACATCAAGAACGTCTATGAAGAAAGCGAACTGGAGCCGGAATCAACTATCCGGAAATTCCGGATAGTTCAAGTTGAAGGAACAAGACAGGTTCGCCGCCTCGTTGATTTCTACAGCCTGGACATGATCATCGCGGTCGGCTATCGGGTCAAGTCCGCCGTTGCCACCCGGTTCCGCCAGTGGGCCACGGCCCGCCTGCGCGAGTACATCGTCAAGGGTTTCGTGCTGGATGACGAGCGGCTCAAGGGCGGCAGCGGTTTGGTGGATTACTTCGACGAACTGCTTGCCCGCATCCGTGAGATTCGCGCCAGTGAAGCGCGCGTCTACCAGCGGATACGTGAGATATTCGCGCTGGCCCGCGACTACCGGGAGGGGGAAGAAGAAACGCAGGTCTTCTTTGCCACCATGCAGAACAAGATGCACTACGCCGCTGCGGGCATGACAGCGGCGGAGATCGTCCGCCGGCGCGCCGACGCGGGCAGGGCCAACATGGGACTTACGTCGTGGAAGGGTGGCCGGGTGCTCAAGCGCGACGTGGGAACAGCGAAGAACTATCTTAACGCCAAGGAGATTGACACGCTCAACCGGATCACCGTGATGTTTCTCGACCAGGCCGAGTTCCGTGCCCAGCGGCGGCAAAATATCCGCATGCGCGATTGGGAAGGGTTCCTCGGTGAACTACCATGCCCTTAAGAACATGGCTTCCCTACTTTGGAGAAGGGAACTTTTCCTGCTTCATCGAGGTTGCTTGAGCCCTTCCCTCTCCACAGGCGTAACTTCGGTTGGTCCCCAACCTAGTGAAACTTATTGGTGTCGGCTTAGATGTGATGAGGCTATTCT
>JAHIMR010000120.1 GCA_018896525.1 Actinomycetota bacterium | reverse complement strand
CCAGCATCTTCAGGTAGTTGAAGTGAGAACCTGGTCAAGCGGTCCTTGTGTTCAACTACAAGACGATTGTAGCTCTTGTCAGTGACAAGCTTTTCAAGCTTCTTCCGGTTGTCGTTGACGCCGCTTCCTACTTCCTCAGGCGACCTTCGATATCTGATAGCCCCTGGCAATGGAGTACTCCTCCAACCTCTTGGCTTGGCGGTCCAGATTGTCTTTGTTTTCACTTGATGACACCCGAGTGTATATAGCGACCTTATCGGGGAGCTCGACTGCTGTCTCTTGGGGCACAATGATGGTGCCGCTCGGTAACTGATATGCCCCGGGGATCTCTCCCCGCTTATACATGTTCCAGGCCGTCCTGTACTGGACTCCCAGTTTCCTGGCGTAGGCTGATAGTTTCATACGTATATTATACTATGCTATACAATAATATTCTATGTTATAAATGAAGTTAATCAATACTTGAAGGTGTGCCGAAGGCTACAGTCACACAGATGCTAAATGCGATTTTCGAGCAGGCCGGCACCCCCTAGAATCCAGTCGATTGGTCCGAGCCAGACCAGTTGACCAAGGAAAGGCTCACAGGGGAAGAGATATCCCTGGCAAGGAGAGCCTGAGAAGAAAGTGCCAAAGCAGTGAACCCTGGGCATATGTATGGGTCATACTTGTTCATTAGAATCATCTTGAACAGTTGATTTTCAAGAATTGCTGGAAATAGCGCCTTTACGGCACCCGAGAACGGGGGTGGCACTGCACAGGAGCCCTCGTGGCCAAGGGGGTTGAGCGATGAGTAGTTGGCAAACGCCAATCAACCATGCTGGAATGGCCGGATTCGTGGTAGAATGCCGGTGTTGGAGTACGCATATGGGCTATTTGGTTATTTCTAGCAGGAGGTCAAACATGAGAATCCATTCGTTACTTGTTAAAGCGGGAAGTATTGTCCTGGCGCTTGCCTTGATGGCAACATCGCTGGTCGTCTTGTCTCCCGGTGCCGCGGCGGCGGATGCCACCATAAGCGGGACAGTATTCGATTGGAATGGCTCGAGAGTGTCCAACTGCATGGTCGTCGCATACGATATGAACGGCGACCAGGTCGGTGAAGGTGTGTACTCGGTCGCCGACGGCACATATATCTACTACGGGCTGCAGTCGGGAACGCAGTACAAGATGCTGTTCGCCTGCGAGAACGGCCAGGCCGCCTGCGGGTGGTACTCTGACGCCGGCACCTTCGTCCAGGCTACGGCAGTGTTGGCTCCCAACACCAATAAAGACGTGACACTGGGGCGGCCCAGTAGCATCAGCGGAAAGATCACCTGCGAGAACACCGGTGAACCGCTCCCGGACTGTATCGTCGACGTGTACGACTCCACGGAGTGGATATGGTTGTTCAACACTGTCACGGACGCCGCCGGCGAGTACTCGCTCAACGGACTGCACAAATCGGTGGACTATAAGATCTACTACTACCCCTACGATGACTTCCACCGCCAGGAGTGGTATCACGACAAGACCACCTACATGAAAGCCGACTCGGTTGGGGCACCGGCCACGGACGCCAACCAAGCTCTCGGCTACCTGAAGCCCCGGATAGACTCCATCTCTCCAGACTCGGGCAAGCCGGGAGCACTGATAACCATCAATGGGACATACTTTGCCGATACTCGGGGCTCCTCTCATGTGAAGTTCGGGGAAACCCGGGCCTGCGATTACGTCCTGTGGAGCAACAGCCAGATCCAGGTTCTCACCCCTGTTTGTGCCAGTGGGACCGTGAAGCTGACAGTCAACACCGTCGGTGGCACATCGAACGAGATGGATTTCAACGTGGGACCGGCTGCCTGGTACCTTGCCGAGGGCACCTCCGACTGGGGTTTCGACTCCTACGTAAACATTGAAAACCCTAATGCCGAGCAGTTGCACGCGAAGGTGACCTACATGACGAAGTCCGGCCCAGTTGAGAGACCCGAACTTACCCTGCCGCCTCTCTCCCAGACAACCATTAACCCACGCCAAGACCTTGGGGCTACCGACTTCTCGACCAAAGTCGAGTGTACCGAGGGTGAACTCATCGCGGTGGACCGCCGGATGATATGGACGGGCCCGGGCGCCGTATCCCCGGAGGGGCACTCCTCTATCGGCGTGATCAGTCCCGCCACAACCTGGTACCTCCCTGAGGGCTCCTCGAAGTGGGGATTTGAGACCTGGCTTCTCATTCAGAACCCGAATGACGACGAGGCGACCTGCCAGGTTACCTACATGCTCGAGGGAATGCCTCCCCAGACCATGTCCAAGCAAGTGCCAGCCAATTCCCGGGCAAGCTTCGACATAGCCAACGACATCGGTGCGGCGGACGCCTCTGTCAAGGTTAATGCGGACATCCCGGTCATACCTGAGCGGGCGATGTACAGGAACAACCGGCGCGAGGGCCACGACTCGATCGGGACCACCATGCCCGCGAATGACTTCTACCTGGCGGAGGGGACCAGCGACTGGGGGTTCACCACCTATGTCCTCATCCAGAACCCGAACGACTCCGAGGTGGATGTCACCCTGACCTACATGACAAACGAGGGACCCAAGGAGCAGGAGCCTTTCGTGATGCCGGCCATGTCCCGCAAGACGGTAAACGTGAACCAGATTCTTCCCGATATGGACTTCTCCACCCAGGTCCACGGGTCGCTCCCCATCATCGCCGAACGCGCCATGTACTGGGGAGAAGGCACCCCCGCCGGTGAGGCGTGCCACGACTCGATCGGGATGTCATCGCCTCATAAGACCTTTTACCTGCCCGACGGCGAAACATACGACGGCCACGAGACTTTCGCTCTTGTACAGAACCCAAACGACACGCCGGTCGAGATCGAGGTTTCTTACCTGTCCAGCACCGGGGAGGGCAATGTGACGTTCACCGACACCATCGAAGCCGGCGCGCGCAAGACATATAACATGAGCGAGAAGATACCGCTCGGGAGGGCGTCCATCTTGGTCACCTCGAAGATAGAGGGCAAGAACATAATGGTGGAGCGCGCAATGTACTGGAACAACAGGGGAGCGGGTACCTGCACAATCGGAGGGTACTCGGACTGAGATATCTCCACTAACAATGGTACCCCGACATACAGGGTCAGCTCCTCACAGCACGCCTCACGCCCTCGTTGACGACGTGGGTGAAAATCTGTGTGGGGAGATCTGCCATTGTATTGACCGCCTGGTAGGCCTAGCGAGCCGTTCCTCAGAATATGGCATTCTATGCCACTTCTTCTGATTGACGCTTCTCTGGCGTCCGCCTATCGACACCGATAGGTCTTACGTCGCCTCCACGTCCATTTACCCTCTCCGTCGAACTGACGGCGAGCAACCGTAT
>JAHIMR010000119.1 GCA_018896525.1 Actinomycetota bacterium | reverse complement strand
CTGGTCCCTCGCACGAGCAGGTGGTGCTCTACTACACCACGGGCGAGGGCAAGCGTACCTCCAGGTTCGTGCGCCGCTCGGAGGAAGAGAGGTTCGAGGAGGCTCACGGCAGGTACCGCGACTTCAGGGAGGCCGTAAGGGGGCTCAAGCACCTCGATTCGGACGAAATCGATTTGCTCGGTGCTTTGAAGCAGAGCAGGGCGCTTGACCCCACCGACCGCAAACGCTGACCTGGTGCGGTTTTAGGTGTCCTGATAAACTATTCTGGCGTGGCCGAGAATCTGCGGAATGTAGGGTTCAACCATGCGGCGGCTCTCTTTCCTTGTTTTCTATTCCGGATTATCGAGAACCAGGTGTTTCGCTGTTATTGGCACGGGAGGGATCGCCGGTGTACGAACCGAGGACGCGTTTTTCTGTTGTCTCCGATTCACCACGGAAGCGCTTAGTGGAAGTCCAACCGGAGATACGCAACGATTCCCCGGAAGGTATCCAGCTCCTTGATTGTCGATCTCACCCCAACTCCCTGGCGCGATCGGTCCGGCGTCAATGGATTTCTATCGTCTCTTATTACTATAGCCTCTATTTTGTATCCTCTCACAGTGGAGTAATACGCCTCAAGACAACAGAAAGCCCTTCATAAAGGTGTTTGCTGGACCGTTCAGGTGATATTATTTGATAAAGTGGAAAGTCAGGCTAGCGGGAACCTCGGCTAGTCCAGGACTTCCTTCGGGTCCTCGAAAGCTCCCATCATACGCCCGCCGACCCTCATGAGGGCCTCGACGCACCCGGGGTCGAATTGGCTTCCGTTATGCAGGCGTAGCTCCGCAACGATTTCTTGTGGATCCAACCTCTCCCTGTAGCCACGTTCGGAGGCCATGGCAACCAGGGAGTCGGCCACCGCAAGGACGCGGGACCCCATAGGTATCTCCTCTCCTTTCAGGCCGTCGGGATACCCGGACCCGTCGAAGCGCTCGTGATGATGCCGTACAAGGGGCAGAACCTCCCAGTCCGGGTGGATGGCCCTGAGGATGTTCTCGCCCATGACCGGGTGCTCCTCAATGAGCTTCCTCGAACGCTCGTCCAGTGCTTTGTCACCGATTTCATCAAGAAGGTCCAGCATGCCGATATCCATTATCTCGGCGGCCCTCCTGATGGTGCGGACTTCCGCCTCGGGCAGACCCATCTCTCTGGAAATAAGCTCGGCCCATCGGGAGACGGCTTTCCAGTGTTGGTCAAAGAAGGGACTCCTGGACACGATCTCGGAATGCAGACCATCACCCGTGGCCACCATGCTTGCGAGCCTCAAGGCTTCACGGTGCCAGTTAATCTCTGAAGAGGTCCAAAGGATCAGTCCTATTAAGCCAAGCGCCCCGCTGGCCGCGCATGCGCCAAGATAAGAGTAACGGCCCAGTCCCTCCTGAAAAAGGCCCAGTGACTCGGTCAGGATACACAGAGAACCGACTATTATCAGAAGCAAGAAGGGCCATGCCTCCCTGATGACACTGACGTAGACAGAACGAGGGACTCCTTCGCCCCGGTCGTGCCTGTTTCCTCCGGCGTGACTGCCAGGGGAGTGCCAGGAAGACGTTTCTTCCTTATTGTCTTTCATGTCCCCATCGCTCCTGATCTATTACTCATTCATGCCTCCCGCATTAACCAGATATTAGCGAGGAAGACCCTGCTCGTAGGGCCCCGACCCTGTATCCATCCATACACCGTCCACCCCATACGAGTATAGTATAACCTTATTCTCCGACACGCCGTAGATCCATAGTTCATTGTGGTTCCCGTCTTTCAATATGTAAACGGATCTGAAGTCTGCTTTGCTCAGCTTGTCGTATTCGGGCAGGGCCTCTCCGGGAGATATATCCTGCCAGAGGATCTTTGGCTCTATGTCGTTCATCAGGCCGGCATCTACGACCTGATATGGGCCGAGTGCCAGGTTCGAATATGACGGATCGCTTGTTACCGAGTCTATGACTTTCTGTGCCTCCTTCAGGCTATGTATGGAGGCGACTTTCCTTGCCTGAGAAACGACCTTCAGGTAAGCGGGAATGGCAATGCCCATTAGCATTGCCACACAAAGCAGTACAGTCAGGAACTCTACGGTTCGTCTACCGAGAATCTGCATCTAACCCCTCTGTCTTGTCTGTGCTATCTCCGCTTCGCCAATACTTGATGTATATACGGGCTGTCATCACCAGCGATAACATGCACAGGATCAGGAGGGCCGTGGCTATCGCTATCATGCAGGTTGAGGCGTCGTTGGGGGTCATGTCGAGGAAGAGCGAGTCCTCGTACCAGTTTAGTATCAGCAGTCCCAACAAGGAGAACGGGGTGATGATTATGGGCCACCACCAGAAGAGCGGCAGGCCGTAATCATCTGCTTCTTTCCCGGCCATTTTGTTTCCTCTGGCGCGCCGTCGTGTACAGATGCTTATCGCCTGATCCTTCTCTGTGCCGTGTTTTATAAGGCACCCGCAACACTGCCTTTGACCTTGACCATGGTCAGGCAGGTCCGGGTGTCACATCCCGGGGGACCCTTTCTAATACTGCATTTCTCTTTTAAGCTTTCCGAGGGCCCTTCTTTCGATCCTTGATACCTGCATCTGGCCAACGCCGATGATATTTACCACCGTCGACTGTGTCAACCCGCCGAAGTACCTTCGCACTATCACGTCGCGCTCCCTGGGATTCAGTACCCCGAGTGCAACCTGCACCGAGATCCTGCCCCCCAATAGTCTGAGGTTGCTGTCTTCTTCACCGAGAACCGCCCGTTTATCGTCGGCGCCTTCATCGGCGCTGTCGCTATCTGGATAAAATGTTTGCAGCCCCATGGGGCTGCATCTTCTTTTCATCGATATTTCCCCATATGCCTTTCCCGACACCGTGATTCTACCATGAATCGCTCCTTTCCGGCACGGTTGGCTGGATTCTGCGGCATGCTCGCCGACCAACACCATCACGTCACCTCCAGGCTCGTGTTTTCCCGTCGTCCGGGGATGGTCGTCCCTTGTCTTCGGTCATCGTGTTCGTCAACAGCGTTCACAGATTCAAGGCGGGCGCCCTCGCACAGGCCCTGCCCAGGCGGTGGATTCTCGACAGAATGGACCGGAACAGCTTCTCGGGAACAGCCACCTCCGCCATCTGAAATAATGTCATCCTGGAGTGAGAGACTATCTTTGCGCCTATCTTCACGATCTTCAGTTGGATGCTGGTAAGAGACCAGTGGGACACGTCCTTCGGGAGCGCGAACCGGCGCATGAAGTTGCCCAGGTTGTATGCCAGCACGAACAGGGCAAGGCGCACCCGGTTGGACACATACTTCGCACAGGAGAGCCTTGTCCAGGTAAGGGCGAGTTTACCCTCCTTTATCCATTGCTCACATGTGCCCCGCTTGTTGTAGAACCGGACCACGTTCTCGGGGATTCTGCTCATGTTGGTGACGATGAAGCCCACCCTGGGGAATAGTTCACCTGCGTGCCACTCAACCTTGGCTATGACCCGGCGTGAGCTTTTCCAGGAGGCGGCCCGGTATGAAAAGTCATGGAAGAAAACCTTCGGCTTCTTCGAGGGCCGTCCAACCGGTCGGGTCATCAGGTGGTCTATCTCCCGGTAGAGGTTGGCGTTGGCCTTGAGCCTGATTGCGTAGAGGATTCCCTTGCCCTCCAGGTACTCGTAGATGTCGGGTATCGCGAAGGCGGAGTCCCCCCTCAGCTAGAGCTTCCTGCCTGTGTCCTTGTACCTGTCCACTACGGGTTCAATGAACTCCCGCCACCCGTCTGCCGAGTGGACGTTCCCCGGCCGAAGCACCGCCCCCTCGCAGTCGCCGAAATGATTGAAACAGAACAGAGGGTGGTAGCACGTCGATTCGAAATAACCATTGTAGGCCGACCCCTCCTGGTTTCCGTGGACAGGAGACTCCGAGCTGTCGATATCCAGTATGACTTTCTTCGCCTTTGAGAGCGATACGGCTTTGGAGGCCCAGCCGCTGTTAAGATTGGCAAGCGCCTCGATGTTCTCATCCCGGGTGAGTATATCTGTCTCGAAGCGTGATACCGTACCAGAACTCGCCGCTGTCTTATCTAGCGCCCTCTTGCCGATGACCGCCCTCATCGCCGGGTCGCTCAGAGAGCCCCTCTTGGTCGTTAACGTCCTCGTAGCCAGCAAGACGAGCGTAAACCGATTGCCTGAGCAGTCCCGGCATTTGGTGCCGGATGTTCTTTCCCGCCCTCCCCTCTACTATCAAATCAGCTGCCATCTCGGTGAGGCCCATCATCTCGTCAAGCTCCCGAACCGCCAGAAGGCCTGCGTCACTGGTTATCTTTGCCCCCCTGAATTCGAGCCTCAAACGGCGGTCGAAAAGGAGCCTGATACCCTGGTTTTTCGCTTCACCCGCTGGGTTTTCTCTCATTTGAACCTCGCATTGCCGGAATTGCCCGTTCTAATGCATCCTTAAGCAAAGCAAGGAGATAATCCTTTCCGTTTCATATGAAAAATGCGGGCTATCCTGAAGTCTACGACCTTCACCCTGCCGTCGGGCAGGAGGAACACGTTGTCCGGCTTTATGTCCCGGTGAACCACGTCGCGTGAGTGGGCGTAGGAGAGGGCGGAGAGCACCTGGGTGATGATGTCGGTGGCCCGGTGTATGGAGAGGGGGCCCTCGGAGATTATCTCGGTCAGGGTGGCCCCCTCCAGGTACTCCATGGCTATGTAGGAGGTGCCACCCTCCTCCCCGACGTCGTATACGGTGACTATGCTGGGGTGGGAGAGCATACCCGCCGCCTGGGCCTCCCGGTTGAAGCGCTCCG
>JAHIMR010000118.1 GCA_018896525.1 Actinomycetota bacterium | reverse complement strand
CGGAACCGTGACCGCCTGTTCCTTCGTCGTCCCGTCCCCCAGCATGTAGGTGATCTTTACATCGGCGTCATCTTCCCTCGGGTTCTGTATGCATATGTAGGGGTCGAAGCCGGGACGGCAGCTTCCTTCGGCGAAGTAGAAAACGGTGGAGGGTGACGCGTACAGCGTGTCGCTCGAAATGGTTCTTTCGGGAATCAACCCCTGTTCGATCACCTCAGTGACCGTCCTGCTTTTTACCCCGGTTGGGTCCTTCGAGTTCAGAAATTCCAGGAACTTGTAATACTCCTCCGCATCGCTCTGGACGCTATGTGCAACCACTCCATAGACCCCTGAGTCCATCGAATGAAATACCGCCCGTGCCGCGTCTTGTTTATCGGGCGTGGTTATCTGGTAGTGAGTAAGCCATCTTCGCTGGATGTCCTGGCAGGTCCCCACCGTTACGTACTCGTTCTTGCCTTTCTCGGGGGTTGCCCCGTCACCTTCTCTTCTGCCCGGATCGCCGTGATTGGCGAAGCCGGAGCAGGTGTCGTAGATAATCTCGTCAGGCATGCATCTCTTGTCAGGCTCATCGTTGACGCCGCCGGAATGGATCTTGGGGTTTATCTTCTTCAGCTTGTTGATGTAGTCGGTTAGCGTACCCAGATACGGCTCGACCAATCCCCCCCGCCGGACTCGCTTGGCCATGGCTTCTTCTTCAGAGTAGTCCGTGTACCCGTCCCAGTTTCCGTGGTATATGCTGTGATGATGAGCCGCTATTTCATGCCCCTGTTGCTTCCATGACTCGAGGTCGGCCATTCTTTGCGGGCTCTCCGATATGTAATCAGCCCATTGAGGTGTGAACATCAGGGTGATCTTGATGTTGTACTGATTCGCCTTCTCTATCATCTCTTTCAGCACGAGATAGGACGCCTCTATCAATTGCCTGCCTTCCGGAACATGGTTGGGCTCGTTGTGTATGGCGATGAAATAGTAGGGCACGGCGACCCCTTCTGACCCCGCTGCACCCTCCAGTTCAGTTACGGTTTCCGATTCATTGCCGGATGACTGGGAAAGGGCGGTTTCTTGCCGGACGACAAACCCCCCGACAGCGGCGGCGATAACCAGGCACCCGACAATCACCCCGACAGCCCCTGCGATTAACCTGTTCATGCTGTTCGACCTCCTTCGGTTAGACACGGCCCTCGCTAGACCAAGGACCGGTGTTCACGACCGCCAAGTCCCAAGTCCCGGCAAGCCTCTTTACTTTGCCTCCACGAAGACGGGGCTTTCGGTCAAGGTGATGGTCACCTTTCGGCCCTCCACGCTCCTTGTCTCCGTGTTGAAGAAACGTGGATAATCACCCGCGTCCAGACTCGCCCCCGACTCCGCTTCCGGGACCGCTTCCGTGACTATGACGGAATCAACCTCGCCGACGTTCAGGGTTACTTCCCTACTGTTGCCCGTGTCGTCATAATAGTCCCACCAGGCGACCCAGACGGGCTCGCCGGTGTTCCCGGTGAACTTGAAGGCGTAGACGTTATCCGCTCCGTCGATTACCGTTTCGATGCCGTCCCAGTCAGAGCCCTCCAGCTTCTCTACCATCAGCTTGTAGGAGTAGTAGGCGAGCCGCTCTCTATTGAACATAGCTGGGTCCTCGCCTGGCCCTTGACCGTCTGACACGAGCCCCATGGAATTGGAGAAGTGCCCGGGATCGCCTTCAAACTCATGCCATTCCATGAGATTATTCCAGAACAGCTTGTCCAACCCATTGGCGATGTTGTAAATGTACCTTTTCAGTAAAGAGCCCGCCTGATCCTGCTCGCTTTGGAACGGCAGACCTATTGGCTGTCCCTGCCATGTGCCATTCTCGGTACTCCAGATCTGCACATCGGTCAGCCCTTTTGAATCAAGCATATTCCTGTAGACCGAAACCGCCGGCATTCTCCATTTGCTTGCGTCTCCCCATTGATGCACATCAATCGCCTCAAATTCCCGCCCCGCCGCAAGTTCATTAATAACCTGTGCCAGGAATGGATGCACATCAATTCCACCAATGGGCGCGCTGAGAACTATCCTGGCTTCCGGGTCCGCCTCAAGCGCCGCTTCCCGAATCATCCTTATGAATCGGACATAATCCTGTACTTGCTCCAAATCCCCTTCTGTCCAGTGCATTTCATTTCCGGCCTGCCAGTACTTGACTCTCACATCAGGGGAAGCGTCGTCAATGCCGTCGCCATCGTAGCGTTCCACCGCTGCCCGCACAAACGCTCTGTATTCATCTGGATAGTCCAGCGGATTCCGCATAACAGGGAAATCGTAAGGAGGCGGAAACACTCCCCCTTCATCATCAAACACTCCAAGCCAGTAGACCTCATTTCCCGGGCTGTTCATTCGCTTAATCATAGAATCTGTAAGATGGTCGTTATTCCAATGGTATTTGCCGTCATAATCAGGTTCGATCACATGCCACATCAACTGCAGGTTGCTTCGCGTCCAGTGCGCTCCAAGATTCTCAAAGTGATCTTCAACCCATGTCCAGTATTGATTATCCGTAAAACCCATCTGGTCCTTGAAATAGCCAAACTCATTAGCGGCGAAAGCAACGAATATCCCAAAAGGCGAGTCGACGTACTCCGCTCCAGTCCGTGAAGCGCCGGAGGTGTCCGCGACAGGCGGTTTCGTCGATGCCCCGCAACCCGAGAGGAAAACGGCGATCGCCAGCACGGCAACAAGCTTGATGAAAACCGGGCCTTTCACAAATTCCATTCCCCCGCCACCTCGCTCCCTGACAATTCCCCCTGACAATCCGGTCACAGAAACACAAACTGTTCTTACTACTCGCTACTCGTTAATCTCCACGCGTCGTATTGTCACTAAGCCACATAGCTATTATTCCACGTCCATCCTCGTTTCCGAACTGGAAACGGTAGGCGGTTATCCCCTCTCCGACCTCGAGCTCCTCCGGCGGGCTGCCGTCCCAATACCCCAACAGCTCTGTCATCTTCTGATACGACCAGAAGACTATCTTCCTGACCCCCCTCCCCGGATCACCGGGACCTACGCCGTCATAGATAAAACCGGTATTGTCGAAGAAGTCATTGTCATTCACGTCACTGAAGCCCTCCATCATCCCCCAGGCCCAGAGTATCTTCTCGACCCCTGAGCCCAGCGCCACCGAGTAGCGCTTGACCATCTCCGAGGCCTGTTCCCGCTCGGATTGCTCGGGCATGGATCGCCCGGAGCGCTCGACGGGTCTGCCACTGTAGGTCCCCATCTCGGTGAACCAGATAGCGGCATCATTGAAGCCGTTGCTTGCCAGGTCCTCCCTTGCCCGGGCAACCGCCTCGGGGATGTACTTCCACTCTCCGGTCTGGCCGAAGTAGTGAATATCGAGAATATCCGCTCCTTCGCCGCCCAGGTCTTCAATGATGGGCAGCGATTCACTTTCGTAATGCTTGACCATGTGACTACATGGTGCCACCAGCCCCCCGATCAGGATTCTGGCCTCCGGGTCCGCTTCTTTGATTGCCCTGGAGGTAATCCTGACCAGGTCAGGGTAACCTTCACGACCTCTTGGCGGCTCGTTATCCACCTGCCAGTACTCCACGCCGGTGGTAAGGCCGGGCATGTCGTCAATCCCGTCCCCGTCATACCTCTCAACCGCCGCTCTCACCCACTTCGAGTAGGCGTCAGGGTCACTGGGCCTGTAAGTTGTTCCCTCGAGGTGCTGTGAAATGTCGATAGTCCCGGGCGTTTGCCCCCCCTGCTGCTCGGGCGTCCCCGGCCGCTCAACCATGTGGTCATGGGCCACGGTTATGTTCTTCAAGGTCATGAACCCGGGAGGTAACGCCTGAAAGTAGCGATCGTATATCTCCCACTCATACTCATCACTGTTCAAGTCTGGTTGGCCCAGCACCCAGAAGAGGTACATGCCGCCCCGGTCCCAGACAACCCCGATCTCCTCCGCGTATTCGTAGTTCGCTCCCTGGACTGAAGCGGGGTGGAAGCCAAACGGCGACTCCTCCGTGGCAAGAGCCCTCTCCTCGGGTAGTTCACCTTCGATCAACCAGACAGGCTCCTCCGTTATGTTCAGCTCGGCGTATCCATCCTTGACGGGAACTCCCCTCGGGGATATATCAGGCTTTCCATCAATCTCAAGTCCGCTCTCACTCTCGGGTAATGCGTCTACCACGAAAGCGGTTCTGGAATTGACCGGCACACTTACCTCGAGCGTGCCTGTTCCATCTCCCGGGCTCTCGCCCTTCCCGCACCCGGCCAGTGGCAACGCCATCGACACTATAACGAGCACAGCCATCGCGGCTGCCGCTATGCTTGGGCTTCCCGGTGTTGAGAACGCAAATCGCATAATGTTCTTCCGCCTTTCATGCAAGGGTCCAATAGCGCACTTCGGTTCTCCACGCCTTCTGTATCGCCACACCTTCCCATTCTTCATCTCGCGGTGATGTCACCGTGCAGATACGAATAAAGATTGGGCTCGGAATCATGCTCTGTCTCCCAGATATCGATCACTTCCGCCAGGCCAACCCACTTGATTAATCCCCCATCGGTGTATTCGGAAAGACCCTGGATCTGCTGCTGGAATTCTTGAATGAATGCCGGGTGAAGCATGTTATCTTGGAAAGCAAGTACCGTAGCGGTATAGATCCTGCCATCTTCAAGCTCGCCGTTCTGCTGTTTCTCAAGCAAGTCATTCAATCCCAGCCAAGTCTCTGGTTTGTTTTTATAACCACCGACAAGAGGAAGAGGGGCATTTTCATCGTGAACCAGGAAATTCTCATTATCCTTTGGTTTCCAGATCCCGGAAACCCAGAGTTCCTCTTCATTCTGATGATAGTATGTTCCACCACCCCAGAGGATTTCCGCCTGCCATGTATGATCCGGATACATCCAACCGGTGAGTGGTTCCCTAAAGTATTCCACTTTGGAACTCTCCGGTGGATAAGCAATACACCCACCCGTAGTATGTGATACTGGAACACCTAATGCTCCAATCAGATACGCGACATCAGCATAATTGTACTGTGTCTCATGGGCATGAGGGTCGATCTCGAAGTCCAGGTCCTCTTTCAGGTAACGCAAGAAGTTCTTGCCGTTCGTGGAAGGGGTGCCACCGTCATACATCGTGGCCGCCAGCAGGAAATTCCAATCCGACTGATAATTGAATCTGACGCCCTCTCCATAAAGCATGTCAGCGAAACTAACAAGTGAATTACGTTGTTCCCAGAACGCGGGTTCATCGTTGACAAAATCAGGGTATTGAGGTGGCTCTTCGTTGTGGCAGACGATGGAAACGTAGATCGGGGGGGCATCATCAGGAACCGGGTCAGGATCCGGTTCAGGATCCGGTTCGCCTTCCCCCGGGTTGGCCACCAGCACCCAGGTCTCAGAGCTGGCCGGGAAAAACTGGACAGGTGCTTAGGTGGTAAACTGCTCCCAAGCTGGAGACAGAAAGGAGCATATGAATATGCCAAAAAGACCGAGAAGAAACCACGGGGCCGCATTCAAGGCCAAAGTGGCGCTGGAGG
>JAHIMR010000117.1 GCA_018896525.1 Actinomycetota bacterium | reverse complement strand
TCGCCTCGGCAGGTAATGTTTAAGCCGTTTGGCACCTGCTGTCTGTGGCATCCTGTCTTTAGTGTTCCGTCTTATAAATGCAATGGCATTCGAGCGCCGCTCCCGTCCGCTCCTGCTACGTTCCGCTCGCGGCGCCCCCAGACTCTAGCAGACGGGGTGGCCGCTGTCAAAATCGGTGCCTCGTTCCATAGATACGGTTAAGCACCGAGAGCGTCGGTGCGCCGCGCCGGCAAGGCGCGCGACTCAGTGCCCCGTTCCATGAATACGGTTGCGCACCGAGAGCGCCCCCGCGCCGCTCCGGCAAGGCGCGTGACTGAGACGTACTCCTGTGGTACGCCGAGGGAGCGGAACACAGCCGGAGTGGATGCAGCGGCGTTCGAATGCCATTGTATTTATGAGACGGGACACTATTAATGCTGGAGGTTTATATTGGCCGAAGGAATCCACGAGCAACTGAGCTACCTGTTCGAGCCTGAATCAATCGCGGTTATCGGGGCAAGCAACTCGAGGATGAAGTGGGGGTACATCGTTCCCGCCAACATCATCGCCGGGGGTTACGAGGGCGACTTCTTCCCCGTAAACCCGCACGAGACAACAATCCTGGACCATGACGTGTTCAAGTCGGTCAAAGATATCCCCGGCCAGGTGGACCTTGCGGTGGTTACCGTTCCCGCGGTGCACGTAACCCCCGTGGTCCGGGAGTGCGTGGAGAAAGGGGTCAAAACCTGCATCGTGATATCCGGCGGCTTCAGCGAGGCCGGGGGGCACGGGACCGAGATGGAGGACGAGATGCTGGACGTCGTCAGGGGTTCCGGCATGCGCCTTGTCGGCCCCAACACCATGGGGGTGTTCTCCGCGCCGTGCTCGCTGCACGCGCTCATGCCACCGGTGAGGCCGGTCGCCGGGAAGATAGGGTTTGCCGCCCAGAGCGGGAACCTGGGCACCCAGATGCTGAGCCTGGGCAAGGCCCTGGGCGTCGGCTTCTCCCGTTTTGTCTGTATCGGGAACGAGTCCGAGCTCAACTGTACCGATTACCTGGAGTACTTCGCATTAGACCCGGCCACCGAGGTCATCCTGCTGTATATAGAGGGCCTGCGCGACGCCCGGCGCTTCATCGAGGTAGCCTGTAAAACCTCAACCAGAAAGCCGATAGTGGTAATGAAGGCGGGAAAGACCGAGGCGGGGGCGCGGGCGGCGAGGTCCCACAGCGCCGCCCTGGCCGCGGATGAGAGCATCTTCGACGGTGTGATAAGGCAGTCGGGAATGATTGAGGCCGACACCACCGAGGAGATGCTGGACATCGCCAAGGCGTTCGCCGCGATGCCGCCGCCGAGGGGAAAGAGGATCGGTGTTCTTACCTGGGGCGGCGGCTGGGGAGTGGTAACCGCCGACGCGCTGGCCAAGCACGGGCTCGAGCTGGTGCGGTTCCCCGACGAGACCCTCCGGGAACTGGACTCGGTGCTCCCGCCTTACTGGAGCCGGGGCAACCCGGTGGACATGGTAGGAACACTTGACCTCTCCAAGCACTTCGCCTGCATCAAGATAATAGCGCGTTGCCCGGCGGTTGACGCGGTGATAACCCTGGGGACCATGGGCGCCACATCATCGTTCCAGTCGTTTGTTACGGAAAACCCGGGTGTAATGGACGAGGCGACGGGCGGCCGGAGGCCGAAGGTCATCGCTCCGAAGATCCTGGAGCAGTTGCGGGCCAGCGACGAGGCGTTCCGGGCCGAGGTGATACAGCTCATCGAGGACACGCAAAAGCCGATAATAGCGGTCTCGTTTCCCACATCGGGCGCGGTGACCCCCATGCTGGCCAAGCAGAGCAAGGTTGTCATCTACCCGTCGCCGGAACGGGGGGCGAAGACACTTGCCGCGCTATACGAGTACCAGCAGTTCCTCGAGAGGGCACGTGCGCTCGCTTAGCCGGCGGCGGAGGAGCCTGGATGATACTTATGCTGAAGGCGGCTTTCCTGGGCGCGGTCCAGGGGTTGGCGGAGTTTATCCCGGTCAGCTCAAGCGGCCACCTGGTTCTCTTTCCAAAGCTCTTCGGCTGGAGCGACCCCGGTATCGCCTTTGACGTAATGCTCCACCTCGGGACGCTGGCAGCCGTCCTCGTCTACTTCCATTCCGAGTGGGTGGCGGTACTTAAGGGAGTCATTACCAGTCTGCGCGTCCGGCCGTCGGAGTGGGACCTCTTCCAGCGGGTCGCGTGGCTGTTACTCCTGGCCACCATACCGGCCGCGGTTGCGGGGGTCGCGCTGGAGGGCGTGATAGAGAGTAACCTGCGGAGTGTCGCGTCGGTGGGCGCGTTCCTTGCCGCGGGGTCGGCGGCGATGGTGGCCGCTGAGGTGCTGGGGAGGAAGAACCGCGCGTTCGGGGAGCTGAAAACGCGAGACGCCGCGTCCATGGGTGTACTCCAGGTCCTGGCGCTTGCCCCCGGCATGTCTCGCTCGGGCATTACCATGTCGGCGGGGATGATAAGCGGCCTGGACCGCGAGGCGGCGGCGCGCTTCTCGTTCATGATGGCGGCGCCGGTGATCGGTGGGGCGGGGATGTTGGAGGGAATAAAGGTGGTACAGGAGGGC